>JBKGZK010000036.1:0-21391 GCA_046545615.1 Natronomonas sp. | reverse complement strand
ATCGTGGTCGTCGACACCCCGACAGAATCGGCGATGTCCTCGTGTGTCGCCCTACGCGGCACCTCGTAGTACCCGAGTTCGACGGCTCGTTCGAGGATTTCCTGCTGTCTGTCGGTCAAAAGCGACGTGAGTTCGCTCGCTTCTGGATCGTACTCGGAGAGCCGTTCGAGTTCCACCCGGATACCCTCCGGAATGTTTTGGATCACCTCGCGAATGTTTCGTTCCTCGCCGATGAGCGCGATCTGATAACCGCCGTCTCGGCGACACTCGATCGGCGTGTCGAGGACGAACTCGTGTTCGTTCACGAGTTCCAAAAGCGCCGCAGTCGATTCCGTCGGATTCGAGTGAACGTAGGCCTGCATCCCCTCGTCGAGCTTCGAAATGTCGTACCGGAGAACGTTGTCTGCGTCCTCAAGAATCGTTTCGAGCCGATCCGCGTCGCCGCGGTACTGCGTGAGCGTGACGACGCTGCCGTCCTTGAGCCGGTTGATGTGGAGAATACACTCCCTGGTAACTGCTGATTCGTCCGCGAGCAACGTCCCGACTGTCCCGATCGACCCCGACTCCGGAACGAGCGTGATCTGCACGTACCGCATCATCCGGGATTGGAAGTCGGTGTATAAAGAATCCCCGACGGAGGGATTGCTGCTTAGTGGCGGTGATCCAACCGGAGTACTACTCCAGAAAATCGCGCGGGCGATACGCGAGGTTCAGGCGTGCCCCGATATGGACACCGGTTCATACGGCTCCTCGAGGTAATTCAGGTCACTTTCGGAAAGCGAGATATCGAGAGACTCGACGGCGTCCTCGAGATGTTCGATCTTCGATGCGCCAACGATCGGCGCGTCGACGTGGTCCTGGTGGAGGACCCACGACAGGGCGATCTGGGCCATCGAGACGTCCCGGTCTTCGGCGAGTTCCCCCACGCGTTCGTTGATCTCACGGCCGCCACCATCGGGATATGGGTGCTCCGTGGCGTAGTCGTCAGTCTCAGCGCGTTTCGTCGAAAGGTACTCGTCGTGGGGACGGGTGAGAAAACCTCTAGCCAGCGGACTCCAGGGGATGACCCCGATACCCTCGCGCTCGCACAGCGGAACCATCTCGCGTTCCTCCTCGCGATAGACAAGGTTGTAGTGGTTCTGCATCGTCGCAAACCGCTCCAGTCCGAGCCGATCGCTTTGGTGCAGGGCGTCGGCGAACTGGTAGGCCCACATCGACGAACCGCCTAGGTATCGAACGTCGCCACGACGAACGGCGTCATCGAAGGTCCGCATCGTCTCCCCGATAGGCGTATTGTAGTCGTATCGGTGGGTCTGATACAGGTCGATCGTGTCCATACCGAGACGTTCGAGCGAGCCATCGAGTTCCTGCTCGATCGCCTTTCGCGAGAGGCCGCCCGAGTTGCGGTCGTCGTCGCGCATCTGGAAGAACACCTTTGTGGCGACGACCTGGGCGTCGCGGTCGTATGCCGAGAGCGCGTTCCCGAGGACGCGTTCGGATTCTCCTCGAGAGTACATGTTCGCCGTATCGAAGAAGTTGATCCCGAGGTCGATCGCACGCTCGACCAGTTCGTGGCCGAACTCCGCTCCCTGGACCCACGGTCGCCAGTCCGGGTCGCCGAAACTCATACAGCCGAGGCAAATTCTCGATACTTCCATACCGGTGGAGCCGAGCGTCGTATACTCCATGTACCCCCTTGAGGTGGCCGGGGTCTAAAACTTAGGCGACCGTCTCCGGATCGACACGCTCGATCCAGGCCCAAAGCAGGGCGACAGCGACGAGGGCGGTTGCTACGTATCCAACGACGTGGGTGTAGGTTCCCGCGGTCGCACTACCGATCGCGAGCCGAGCGACGGTGGTTGCGGGATGCTCTGGCAGGACCGCACCGACGGCGAAAAGCGAGAGCGCGCCGAACGAGTAGATCATCTGGGCCCGGCTCCGTCGCGGTAATGCCACGGCGAGTGCGGTTCCGCAGGCAACGGCGAGGACCGCGACGGCGGAGGCGAACACGAGCAGCCACTCGACGTTTTTGATGGCAATGTCGTTCCAGCCCAGAAGCAGAAACCACAGGACGACCTGCGTCGGAACCAACACCGCGTGGAGGGCTGCTTTCCCGGCCAGAATCTCGCCGAACGAAAGCGGGGCGACGCGCAGCAGTTCGATCGTCCCCCGTTCGATCTCTTCGGTGATCGAATCGACCACCACGGCCCCACCGATGAACACGGGCAGGAAGACCAGGAGAGGAACCAGGATAGCGTATGTGAACCCGAAGTACGGACTCCCGTCGACCTCGGGTGGCAACGGAGCCGGGTCGAATGCCAGATGGGCACGTCTGTCCGTCCGCTCGATCCGTTCGAGTGCTTCGAGGAGATCACGGATCTGGACGACCACGAGCGTCCGCTGGAGGCTCGCCCGCGGCACCTGGACGGTGACCCGTATCCGGTCGGTATCGGTATCGGGTTCGACGAGTGCGAGGGCCTGTACTTCATTGCGGAGGAACGCCGTCTCTGCCGCACCCGGGTCGTCGTACCGCTCAACGTCGACACCATCAACCGAGGCGGCGGCCGTGACGAGTCGGTCGGACTGGTCGCCCGTCACCCCGACCGCGACATCCTGTGCTGTCGCCGAGGGATCGTACATCGTCGTCAGCCCGACCACGAGAAATGAGGAAAAGCCGGCAACGACGAGTTGGATCACGAGTGCGAATACGATGGTCTTCTCGCGAGACAGCGAACCGAACTCCCGACGAATCAGTGCGAATCTAGACAAGGTAACTCACCACCGCCAGATTGTAGCCGACGTGGATCGCGATCGCCGCCCCGAGACCCACGAGGAACGACGTCCGGTCGCGGCTTGCCCCGATCGACGAGACGGTTGCCGTCACGACGTGCAGGACGAAGGGGGCGAGCGCGAGGGCCACGATCACCGGAAGGCTATCTGTTCCGAATCCAGTCTGGAAGGCGGCATCGGCGATCACGAGGTCGGAAAGCCCGACGAACTGGACGGCCAGCGTGAGTTTCTCAGCGAGGAAGAACCCGCTACCGGCAGCGAGTCCTGTCGCAACGGCAATCGGGAACGTCCGTTTGTATCGGGCGTGGAGGAAGCCAGCGTACACCGGGAGGCCCTTAGCGAGTTCTTCGACGATTGCCACGAGCGCGAAGATGGCGGGCAACGACACGGCGAGCGGGAGCGCAAACAGCAGGGCGACGGCGAGTAGCTCGGCGACGAAGACGAAGGGAACCAGCATCCCGACCACGAGGACGAGACTCCGCGGCCGCCGAATTCGACCCGCGAGGGAATCGATCGCTTTCAGGTGGACCGGACGCTGTGTAAACAGATCCTCCTCGCGATACAGGCCCAATCCGAGGACGAAACAGACGACGGCAGTCAGGGACGGCGGGCCAGTGGCAAACGCGACCTGTCCGAACGTTGCGCCGGTGCCGGCGAGGTCGCGAACCACGAGTGCCAGCGGCGACACGAAGGCCACCGAGCTGGTCTCCGTGAATATCGCGGGGACGAACGCGTACGTCGTGAGGACGACGCTGATCGTGACCGATACGAATGTGAGTTCCTTGAACGATCGGGCGAACATTGCCCCGAGGAACGTCATCGACAGAAACAGGAGTGCAAGCGGAAGGACACCGATCACCGACAATACCCCGGCGTCGCCGCCCAGGATCCGGATTCCACCGACGATCGCGACCGTGATGGCAGTTGCCGCGATACCGTAGGGAAGGGTCTTCCCCAGGACGATATCGGTTGGCGAAATGGGGGAGACGAGGAGGAGTTCGCCCCGTCGACCCAGTCGTTCCGAAAGCATCGAGCTGCCGTAGGCCTGGACAAGGAAGTTCAGGGGGATCACGAAGACGAAGGCCAGGATCAACGACTGAAACGGGAACGGGGGCTGGATGTCCGATGGCGAACCGGTCGTCCCGCCCGTGTCGAAGACGTCGAGTCCACCGATATCCGGACCGCCGTCAGTGTTCGACGGTGTCACCTCTTCATCAGTCGTGGTCTCGGAGTCCGTCCCTGCAGGGTCCGTCCCGTCGCCAGTAGCTGAATCGTCACTTCCGCCATCGTCCAGTTCTGGAGCGTCCGTCTCCGAACTTTCCGAGTCAGAGTCGTCCCCTAGCGAGTTCCCGTCGGACGTTTCATCGTCCGAAGTCGTCTCGATATCCTCCAGACTCGGGACGCCATCAACCGACTCCCGGGAAACGTACTCGATCGTCACGACAACCGGAAACGCCGCGCTTGCGTTGGGTTCGGCCGAGAGCTGCCGATCGTTGTACCCCTTGACCGATGAGCGCATTGCAGAGATGGCTGCGAAGCTCTTTTCGGTCGGCTTGCCGTCCCGGACAGATGGATAGACAGTGTTTCCGAGGACGACCACGTCGTAGTGACCGCTCGTCAGCCCGATGTCTTCGAGTTCGTCCGACTCCACCACCTCGACGGCGAAGGCGGTATCGGAATCAAGGGGTGCCGCCAGCTGGCTGTCCGGTGTCACGCCAACTCGATAGAGGCCGTCCTCGACGGCGACGCCTCCCGTGGCCCCGACTAGGCCGACGGCGACGACGAATACGAGGGCTGCGATCCCGACCGCAAGGGCTCCTCGGTCGAACTGGCCGACGCCGCTCGTGACCTCCCAGCGAGCGATCCGCAACAGTTTCTTCGGTCGCATCACCGGCCCTCGCCGTCGGAAGCAAACTCGAGAAAGAGCCGTTCGAGGCTTGGATCTTTCGTCCGGATGTCCTCGATGCGACCACCGCGATCGTCTGCCTCGGTTCGAATCCGATCGACGGCGGCCATGTCCTCGACGACGGATAGGTAGCGGTCGTCGTCAACTTCGGCATCCGGCACGTCGACCGTCGTAAACACGTGGTACTCCGTTCCGCCGTACTCCGTCCTGAGTTCCTCGAGCGTCCCTTTCGCGACGATTCGTCCCTCGTTCATGATCGCGACCCGGTCACAGACCTCCTCGACGTGATAGAGGTTGTGTGCAGAGAACACGACGGTCTTGCCGTCGCGTGCGAGTTCGCGGGTGAATTCAACAACGTAACTCGTCGTAAGCGGATCCAGCCCCGATGCCGGTTCGTCGTACACCACTACCGCCGGATCGTTGACGAGCGACCGGGCGATCGCGACCTTTCGCTTCATTCCCTTCGAGACGTCCCCGAGCGGTCGATCCCGATGCTGGAGGTCGAGGCGATCCAGCGTGTCTTCGATGCGATGGGTCGCGACGTCTCGGGGAACGTCGTAGAGGTCGGCAAAAAACCGAAGATAGGATCGTGCAGTCATCTCTTCGTACAGCGGCGACTCCTCGGGGAGAAATCCGAGACGGTGGCGGGTCGAAGCCTCCGTCGACGGGGTACCCTTGATTTCGACCAGCCCGCTCGTCGGCTCCAGCAAGCCCGCGATGGCCTTCAGCGTCGTGGTTTTCCCGGCCCCGTTCGGGCCCACGATTCCGAACACCTCTCCGGGTTCGACGATGAAACTGCTCTCTTCGACGGCGACGAAGCCGCCGTACTCCTTCCGGAGGGAGTCGACGCGAATCACGGACGGACCCTGAACCCACGGCGTAAAATACGATTCGGACTTCCCCGGCACCGGTCGACGGGGGGTTGCGGGCGGACCCGACCGTTGTTACAAGGATGAGGGTCGACGCCTGCTTATCGATCCTCGAGTGCAGTACCAACCGCTGCCGCACCAGCACCGACATCGACGTCTGCTCCTGCTCTCGAAAGCACGGATCCGAGCGCGGGGACGAACCGTGTGACGTTTTTCGGACGAGCAGAATGTCCCATGCAGCCGACGCGGAAGATTTCGCCCTCGAGAGCCCCGAGACCACCAACGATCTCGATACCGTACTCGTCGAGCAGCGTCTCGATGACCGCCCCGTCATCGACGCCGGATGGCACGCGAACCGGGTTGAGTGTCGGCAGCCAGTATTCGTCGTCGACGTGCAGAGACGATCCCATGGCCTCGACACCGGCCTTGAGTGCCCCCGCGACGCGCGTGTGTCGATTCCAACGGGACTCGAGGCCCTCTTCGGCGACGAGTCGAAGCGCCTCCCTGAGCGCGTACATGGTGGTTATCGGGCCGGTGTGGTGATAGTTGCGCTCGTCGCCCCAGTACTCCCAGACGCCCTCGAAATCGAGGTACCAGGACCGGACCGGTTCCTCGCGCGAACGTACCTTCTCGACGGCCCTTGGTGCGAACGTGATCGGGCTCGCACCCGGCGGTGCCGAGAGGCACTTCTGTGAACCCGCGTAGACGACGTCGAGCCCCCACTCGTCGGTTCGGAACTCGACGCCACCCAGCGACGCCACCGTGTCCGCGACGACGTACGCGTCGTGGTCGTGGGCAATCCGGACGAGTTCGGCGACATCGGTCTGCCGAACTCCTGTGCTCGTCTCACCGTGAACGAACCCGAAGACTGTGGGTTGGTGCTCGTCGAAGGAAGATTCGACGGCCGCCGGGTCGAGTGGTTCGCCCCACGGGGCGTCGACCGTAACGACGTCCCCGCCGGCCCGGGACGCGATCTGCCCCATTCGGCGTCCAAAGTAGCCGTTAGAGGGGACCAGGACGGTCTCGCCCGGTTCGACGAGATTCGCGAGTGCGGTTTCCATGGCGGCCGAGCCAGTGCCGCTGACCGCGAACGTGTGTTCGTTGTCTGTCTGGAACAGGTAGCGAAGCCCGTCCTGGATATCGTCCATCACCTCGACGTAGTACTCGTCGAGATAGCCGACGAGTGGCGCCATCATCGCTCGATACACCCTCGGGTGGACGTCGCTGGGACCAGGGCCCAGAAGCGTCCGATCGGGTGGAACCAGTTCGTCGATCGCAGGTGCAGCGTCCATACGAGCACTTCGTCGAACTCGGTGAAAAACCTACGTTCGTCGAGCCATGCTGCAGACTGTCGCTTCCGTCGAGGAACCCCGTGAATCCAACTACCCGTGTGACGCCGGATACGCGGTTGCGAGGAGGTCTGGCTCGTCGAGGAGACGCTTGCGAACGGGATCGATCACGTCCGAAATGGCGGCTGCTGCTCCCGGTTTCAGATCGGCCGGGTGAAGTTCGCCCGAGACGAAATCCGCCTCAAGGTCGTCGTAGGACTCGTAGACGAGGTCGCCGCCGTACTCGTCGGGTCGGTCCACGAGAAAACGCTCTCCGCGTTCTTCGAGCACTGGAAAGACCAGGAACTGGAGGTACTCGAGCACCCCGTTGTCCTCGACCTCGCCAGTCGGACAGTAGGCACCTTGAATCTTCTCCCCAATTGCCTCGTCGTCGTCCGTGAGGTTGATCTTCGATTCGGCTTCCGAGGCCGACATTTTCCCCCCGGTCAATCCCGAAAGCAGGGGCGCGAATACGCAGGTGGGCTTGTCGAATCCGTGATCCGGGAGTACCTCACGAGAGAGCATGTAGATGCCCCGCTGGTCGATCCCGCCGTAGGCGATGTCGACGTCGAGGGCGGCGACGTCGAGGCTCTGCATCAGGGTGTAGACGAGACCGCCGATCGTCGGGTTCTCGGACTGTCTGACGACTTCGCTCCCGGCACGCTGTGCTCGCGAGAGCGTCGTGCTCGCGAGCATTCGATAGAGATCGAGCGTGTACGGTTCCTCGAGCTGGTAGTCGGTCCCCCGTACGAACGTGACGTCACTCGTCTCGCTTCCCGCCGTCTCGATCATTGTCTCGATCGCCATCCGGTAATATCGAGAGCGTGCATCCAGTAACTCGAAGGGGCTCTTCTCGTCGTCGAGGTGGGCGTGGAGATCCGCGATCAACACCGTCACCTCGAGGCCTGCTTCGAGAAAATCTGCAAGTTTCCGAACCGTCGTGAAGTGACCGATGTGCATCTCGCCGGTCGGGGCGTATCCGATGTAGGCACTCGGCGTCCCCGTCTCGAATCGTGCCTCGATCTCGGCTTCGGTGACTACCTCCTCGGTAAAGCGGGTCACCAGTTCCGTCCGCTCGGCCGAATCCATACCCGGAGTTCCGTGAGCACGCCGATAAAACGTTCCGATGCCGGCCCGGGAATCGATCCGCTCACTCGAGAACGATCATCGCGTCGCCCTGGTCGACGGAGTCGCCGGCCTGGATGCCGACCTCCGCGACCGTCCCGCCACGTTCGGCGAGCACGTCGTTTTCCATCTTCATCGCCTCCAGAACGCAGAGGACGTCGCCCGCGGCTACCTCGTCACCTTCCGCCACATTGACCTCGAGGATCGTCCCCTGCATCTCCGCCTCGACGACCTCCCCTTCGGCCGTCGAAAGTGCCTGTCCACCGTCGCCGGACCCGGAGGTACCGTTGGCGGCCCCTGCCGATCCACCACTCCTGGCGCCACCAGCGGCAGCAGACGATCCGCCGCCCGTGGCGAACGCACCGCGTTCTTCGAGGGCGACCTCGAAGCGTTTGCCGTTGACCTCGACCGTAAATTCGCGTTCGACGACGTCTTCCTCATCCTCGCCGACTGTCACTTCGCTTCCCCACGTTTCGTAGGCCTCGTCGATTCGATCGGTGTCGAGTTCCTCGTCGAGGTAGTTCGTCGTGTGCGTGCCCGCGCGAAACTCCTCGTCATCGAGCATCAGCCGGTGGAACGGGATCACCGTCGGTATCCCCTCGATTTCGTATTCGGCCAGCGCCCGGTTCGACCGCGCCAGACACTCCTCGCGATCGCCACCGTGGACGATCAGCTTCGCGATCATCGAATCGTAGTCGGTCACCAGCTCGTCGCCCGTGCGCACGCCGTCGTCGACGCGAACCCCGATCCCACCCGGCGGATTGTACGTGTCGAGCGTCCCGCCCGTGGCGGGCGAAAACCCGTCCGAGGCGTCCTCGGCGTTGATCCGAAACTCCATGGCGTGCCCCGACAGCTCGACCTCTTCTTGGGTGAAGTCGATGGGTTCGCCCGCCGCAATCCGGAGCTGCCACTTCACGATGTCGATGCCTGTGAGCGATTCCGTCACGCAGTGTTCGACCTGGATCCGGGTGTTGACCTCGAGGAAGAAGTACTCGCCATCCTCGACCAGAAACTCCACGGTGCCGGCGTTGACGTAGTCGGACGCCGCCACGCCGCGTCGCGCCGCGTCGCCGAGTCGCTCGCGCAGGTCGTCGTCGATGGCCGGCGACGGCCCTTCTTCGATGATCTTCTGGTGGCGACGCTGCAGCGAACAATCACGCTCGCCGAGATGGCGGACGTTGCCGTGCTGGTCGGCGAGGATCTGGACCTCCACGTGGCGGGGTGCCTCGAGAAATCGCTCAAGATACACCGAGTCGTTGTCGAAGTAGGCCTCGCCCTCGCGCTGTGCGGCCTCGAGCTGGTCGTCGATTTCGTCGGGTGTGCGCACGATCTTCATGCCGCGGCCGCCACCGCCGCCTTCGGCCTTGATGGCGATTGGATAGCCGTACTCGTCGGCGAAGGCTTCGATATCTGATGCGTCTTCGACCGGTTCTGTGGTCCCGGGGACGATCGGCACGTCGGCGTCGGCCATGATGGATCGCGCGTTGGTTTTCTCGCCGAGTTGAGCCATGGCATCGGCCGAGGGGCCGACCCACGTGAGGTCGTCGGTCTCCTCGACGGTTCGGGCGAAAGCGGCGTTTTCGGCCAGGAAGCCATACCCGGGATGGATGGCGTCGGCGTCAGCCTGTCGGGCAACCTCGATGACGGCGTCATGATCGAGATAGGAGTCGGCCGCCCTGGCCGGGCCTACGTTGTAGGCTTCGTCGGCGTAGCGGACGTGCCCGGCGTGTTTGTCGGCGTCGCTGTATATCGCCACGGTGTCGACGCCGAGGTCCTCGCAGGCGCGCATCACGCGAATCGCAATTTCGCCACGATTCGCTATCAGCACCTTGTCGAACGTCATATCCACACACTGCCCGGCCGGACACGTCATTTTATCGGTTGGACATGCCGCCGCGAGAATCCGAATCGTTCGCTATCGGTCCGGCATCCGCTCGGTCCGCCCAGCGGCCCGCCAGGGATCCGTCGGGGCGTCGGTCGGCACGCGAACGTGCCGGTTCTGAAGGGCGGATACACGTCCCGAGAACGTCCACCGGCGCCCGGTCCACGAATCCGCCTCGCCCTCAAGGGCTTCCTCGGCTGCCAGGTGTGCACGGACGACGGCAGCGATTGCGGCCGCCTCGTCGCAGGTTGCCGCCTCAGGAACCTGGATCATAGTGGAATGTTCCCGTGTTTTCTATCCGGCGTCTCCTTGCGTTTCGACTCGAGCATCTCAAGGTCTCGTATCAACCGCGGTCGGGTATCACGGGGTTCCAGGACGTCGTCGACGAAGCCGCGTTCGGCAGCGACGTAGGGATTTGCGAATGTCTCGCGGTACTCTTCGACGAGTTGCTCCCGCCGGGCCTCGACGTCGTCGGCGTCAGCAAGGTCGTCACGGTAGAGGATGTTCACCGCCCCCTCCGGGCCCATGACCGCAATCTCGGCGGTCGGCCACGCGTAGTTGACGTCGGCCTCGAGATGCTTCGAAGCCATCACGTCGTATGCTCCGCCGTAGGCTTTCCGGGTGATGACCGTGAGTAACGGGACCGATGCTTCCGAATAGGCGTACAACAGCTTGGCGCCGTGTTTGATGATGCCCCGGTGCTCCTGGTCCGTTCCCGGCATGAATCCGGGCACGTCCACGAACGTGAGAATCGGGATATTGAACGCGTCGCAGAACCGGACGAATCGGGACCCCTTGAGCGAGGCGTCGATATCGAGCGTGCCGGCGTTGACCCGGGGCTGGTTCGCAACCACTCCGATCGAGCGACCGTCCAGTCGGCCAAAGCCCACCACCAGGTTTCGAGCGTACGCTTCGGACACCTCGAAAAAGGAGGAGTCGTCCACGACCCGATCGATGACGTCGACAATGTCGTAGGGCTTCTGGGGCTGGTCCGGGACGATGTCACGGAGTTCCTCATCGCGCCGATCCGGGTCGTCCCAGGGCTCGACGCGCGGGGGATCCTCGACGTTGTTCGCCGGGAGAAACGAAAGCAGATGCCGGATGTCGTCGAGTGACTCTTTCTCTGCGACCGCCGAGAAGTGAGCGACACCCGATTCTGCGGTGTGGGTCGTGGCCCCACCGAGTTCCTCGAACCCGACCTCTTCGCCGGTCACCGTTTCGATCACGTCCGGGCCAGTAATGAACATGTGACTCGTCTCCTCGACCATGAAGATGAAGTCCGTGATCGCAGGTGAATACACTGCGCCACCGGCACATGGACCCATGATGGCAGAGATCTGAGGGATGACGCCAGACGCCTGCTGGTTGCGATGGAAGATGTCCGCGTATCCGGCCAGCGAGTCGATCCCCTCCTGGATCCGAGCGCCGGCAGAATCGTTCAATCCGATGATCGGAGCCCCCGTCTCCAGGGCTCGGTCCATGATCTTACAAACCTTTTCTGCGAACACCTCGCCGAGCGAGCCACCGAAGACCGTGAAGTCGTGAGCGAATACGAACACCGTTCGTCCGTCAACTTCCCCGTATCCAGTGACGACACCGTCGCCGTACGGGCGCTCGTCGGGCATATCGAAGTTGGTCGAGCGGTGGGTCCGAAGCTGATCGACTTCCTCGAATGTCCCGTCGTCGAGGAAGTACTCGATCCGTTCGCGGGCAGTCATTTTACCCTTCTCGTGTTGGCTTTCGATCCGAGCCTCGCCACCACCCTTTCGGGCTTCGCGTTTCATCTCCCGTAGATCGGATATGTGATCTTCCATCGTTGTGGTCGCCGTTGGCATGGGGACGGGGAGCGACGAAAAAGGGTTTCCGCTATCGGAACGTCGAATTCGTCCGTCGGTCACCGAAAGCGAGGAAGATCCCGTCGAATCGGGCGTGAAATTCCACACAGGTTGACCTCGAGGAGTTCGACTCTACCATTCGATCTCAAGGTCGGTCTCCTCGATCGGTGTCGCGCCCTGCTCGACCGCCCGTTCGACCGTCTTGTGGTCCTTGAGCAGAAAGACGTTGAAGTCCCCCACACTCCGGTGAAGCACGGACCCTTTGAAGATGTTCTCGGGATGTTCGGTATATTTTCGTACCGCAACCGCGAACGGGTCGAGGTGCTCGACGACGACCAGTCCGTACCCATATCCCGAGAGGAAGTCGACGATCTCCTCGAACGATTCCGCCGGAACCTCGAACCGGTATTGCTGGTTGTTGTAGTACTTTCCGAGTTTTGCGAACACCTCGTCGTGATCGAAGTAGTACTTAAACAGATAGCCGTCGTCGATGGCGAATGCGTTGACGCGTTCTAGGTTGGCCCGGTGGAATTCGGGCATTTCGCCGGGACGTACCCGCCGAAGTGTCTTGAGTGTTGGTCCGGGAAACCCGCCGCTTCACAATCGAGGCCGAGTTCGGTAGCCGAAACCGCCCCAGGTGGATCAAGTCTCGACACCACGGTCATCCTGCTTGACAACATTTATATAACGAGGTAAAATTCCTCTATTCACGAATGGTTAATGATTCCGACGTCTGTGTAATTTCTCCCACCATACGGAATCCCGAATTCATTGCGGAATACGTTCGGAACGCGAAGGCCAACGATTTCGATACCGACCGGCTGTTCGTGGTTCTGATCACGGAGGACTTCTGTGACACCGCCGACATGCGGGACATGCTCGATAGACTCGAGGTCGACGGTGCCGTATTCGCTGGTCCCGACCGCGAACGATGGTACGAACGACACGGCATCGACGAGTACGCAAACTTGGTGCCCGATGCCTCTCACGCCGAAACGAGTTTTGGCCTCCTGTATATGTGGGCCAACGCCGCGTTCGATTACGGCATTTTTCTCGACGATGACACTGCTCCGCATCCGGAGTTCGACTTCTTTGGCTCCCACCTCGACCGACTGGAGACGCGGCAGACGATCGAACACGTCTCGTCCGATACCCGATGGGTGAACGTCCTCTACCAGTCCTTCGATCGACACGGCCTCTATCCCCGGGGATATCCGTACGCCGCGATGGACGAGCGAATCGAAACCGAAGAAAAGGAGACGGACGAAATCGTCGCCTCGCAGGGCCTCTGGACGAACATTCCCGACCTGGATGCGGTCCGGATCCTGATGGATGGCGACCTGAACGGCCAGGCCCAAACTCGGACCAGACGGGACGATTTCACGAACGACTTCGCGACAGCCACCGGAAATTTTCTGACTGTCTGCTCGATGAACCTCGCGTTTACGCGAGAGATAATCCCGGCGTTCTATCAGTTTCCGATGGACGACAACGAGTGGGACATCGGTCGATTCGACGACATCTGGTCGGGATTAACCCTAAAAAAGGCCGCAGACATGCTCGGAACGAGCGTCGTCACGGGATTTCCGCTGTGCGAACACAACAAAGCGGAACGGAGCACCTTCGCGGATCTCAACAACGAGGTTCCAGCGCTTGAGTTGAACGAACACTTCTGGAAGGCACTCGATACCGCACCTGACGACGCAGTCGACTACGTCGACGCATACGACCAGATGATTGCCGCGATCGATGCCTACGATTTCTCGCCGTATGCAAATTCGGGCTTCATGGATTTCGTCGTCGAGAAGATGGAGCAGTGGCTCAAGGTGATTCGCGAACTGGACGACGGTATCGACGCTCCCAATTCCGAACACAAATGAACGTCTCGGTTATATGCGCAGCAGTCCGTCCCCTGCCAATCTCGATAGCGCTACCATGAGAAGCGTGCTTTTTCTCGTCCTGGACTCGATGCGGCGCGATCACCTCGGGACGTACGAAGACTCGATCGAGTGTACCGACCACCTGGATCGGATAGCCGCAGAATCCATCGTCTACGAGAACGTCGTCTCGCAGGCACCCTGGACACTGCCATCTCACGCTTCGATGTTCACCGGTCAATATCCCTGGGAACACGAGGCGACGAACAAGCACGCACACCTCGAAACCGACGTTCAGACGCTTGCAGAGAAGTTCGACGAACGCGGCTACGAAACGGCCGCGATCACGCCCAACATCTGGCTGACACCCCACAAGGGAATGACCGACGGGTTCGACGAGGTGGAGAACTTCCTCGGATGGGGAAGTCTCTCACCGCTCCAGAAGATGTACCGAATGGGGTCAATGTACCTCGAGCGCTCGCCGGAGCGGATCAGACGGTCGGTCGTCGAACCGCTGAATCAGTTGTTCGATTCGATGGACATCGACACGTCGTGTCGGTCGGCAGAAACTGTGGATGCTGCAATCGAATTCCTCGAAGCGCACGGTGACGAGCGCTTCTTCCTGTTCGTCAATCTGATGGAACCACACGAGCCCTACGAGCCGCCACGAGAGTACCTCGAGCGCCACGACGTGAACGATCTGGACCTCGTCCCCGACGACAATGAGGATTTCTTTACTGGCGACACCGATTACGAGGAACTTCGGAAGGCGTACCGTGCGTCGATCGATTACACCGATGACCTCGTCGGTCGGCTTGACCGAGCGTTGGCCGAAAACGATCTCGACGACACAGTCCTCGTCATCGCGGGAGACCACGGACAGGCGCTCGGCGAAGACGACGTATTCGGCCACCAGTTCACGGTTCGAGACGAGGTGGTATCGGTTCCACTCCTGGTTCGCCACCCGGCAGAATCCGCTCGACGCAACGAGGATCTGGTGGAACTCAGGGAGCTGTACAGACTGCTCCCAACGTTCGCCGGGTTCGAGCGCTACGACGATATCGGAACGGAAGCCGTTCTGGGCGGATACGAATTCCCCAGGGTGTTCCGGCGGTACATCGACGATGAATTGATGGATCAGTACTTCCGAAAATATCGATTCTACCGGACAAAGAACGAGAAACTTGTCAAGACCGAATGGAGCGATGGGACGGTATCGTATACGCGATTAGACCTCGAATCCGGGGAGGAATTGCCGACCGATGCAGGGGACGAATGGAAGCTCGATCGGTTGGGCGAGGTCGAGAGCGAAGATCCGTTGGACGCTACGGCAGAACCGTCTGCGGTCGAGTCTCGACTCGAAGAACTCGGCTACTTGTAGCATCGGTCGGCCGGGTAGTACGGAGTCGAAGGATTGGTATCGAACACGCGCAACTATCCACCCACCCCGGGGCCGGGAATGAACCAACGCACGAAACAACTCGCCTGGTTGCTAATTTCGACGGTGATTCTCGGTGCCCTGATCTACGTGTCCGATCCCAGGGAGTTCGTCGACGTGCTCTCACGATCCGATAAACGGTACGTCGTCATCGTCATCCTGTGTGGAGTATACACGCTGCTGATGTGGTCCGTCGTCTGGCACCGGTTCTTCAAATTGCTCGACATCCCGCTCCATTTTCGGCAATCCGTGAGACTGCTGCTCGCCGGCACGTTCCTGAATGCCATCACGCCACTCGGTCGATTCGGCGGCGAACCGTTCATCGCAACGTTCGTCGCCAGCCGCACGGACGCGACGACCCAGCAAGCGCTCTCGTCGGTGTCCTCCTCGGATCTGTCCAACGCACTCCCGTTTTTGACCTTCGGTGCCTTCTCGATCGTGTACGTGATCGCGTTCGGACGGGCCCGCGACGTGGTGGTCGACGTCGCCATCTGGGTTGGCGTTCTGATTCTGTTTTCGGTCGTCGTCGTGTACCTCCTTTGGTTCGGTGGGGCCCGATCACTCCTCGAGTACGTGGGTGGGTTGGTCTCGTTTCGGCGGGGATTCGGTCGATGGCAGTCGTACGTCGAATCTGGTAAACGGCGTGGACGGGAACTCCTGGTCCGAATGGAGGAAGTCGGTGACAACCCTCGATCGGTGGCGGTGACCCTGGCGATCTCACACCTCGCCGTGCTGGGTCACATCGGCGCAGTATATTTTGCTCTCCTAGCGGTGGGTGTCGACCCGGTGATCCAGACGGTGTTCGTCGTCGTCACGCTGTCTGCGTTCCTCACGTTCTCGCCCACTCCCGGAAGTATGGGTGCCTTCGAGGCCGGGTTTGCCGGGTTGATCGTCGTGTTTTTCCCCGTGACTACCGCGACTGCAACGAGCGTGGCCATCCTGTATCGAATCGGTACGTTTCTCCCTGGACTGGCCCTGGGGTACATCAGCCTCCTTGGCCTCCAGGGAGCAGATCTCGACAACGCACGTTCCTAATCCATGATGTGATGCTTCACTGCCTCGCTTGAGACACATCCATTTATTTACGTTTATTACCATTCACTGTTTTGAGACCTACATGGTGACGGAAGCGGTTGCCTCATTTATGCCGGTCCTCAACGAGGAGAACCGTATCAGGCGAGCTATTTCTTCCCTCCAGCAGCAGACACATCCCATCTCGAAGCTCGTGATCGTCGACGGGGGCAGTACCGATTCCACGGTCGAATCAATCGAATCGATCGAACCGGAGACCGACTTCGACATCGACCTGTACGTCCTCGAAGGGGCAGGCGTCCGGTACTCCTCCCAGTTCGGAGCAGAAAGGGCCGCCGAATATCTCATCGAACGCGACGTTCCGGATAACGTCGTCCTCCGACTGGAGGGCGATTCGGCCCTCGAGGAAACATTCGTCGAAACGGCCATCTCGTGGCTGGCAGACGACACCTACAGCGTGTTCGGAGCCCCCGTTCGACCGCACCGCCCCCGTGCCAGACCGTTGACGAAACGTCTGTTCACCCTCATCCAGAACGCCGAGATGCTTCCGAAGGGTCGAGGGATGGCATTCCGGGCAAGTGACTTCTATGCAGTCGATGGATATCGTATGGAACCGAGCGAGGACATCAAATCCTCGAAAATCGACTGCCTTGAGGACGGTATTCTCGTATCCAAATTACAAAAACAGGGGGCAGTTGGCTTCAGCCACGACACGTATGTGTACAGCACTGTACCGTCCACCTCGGCGCTGTCGCCGAATCGATGGTGGCTGGCCGCTAGAATAGAGTGGGAAATCGGACCCACCAGCTATTTCACTCGGATCGCAAATCCGCTCAACACGTTGCGATACGCTGGGCGACGGCTCACCAATCTCCGGTAACGGGAGTTAATCGAGTTCCTGATGAGAATCCACAAGTCGCGGATGTGACGACCACCTGGTGAAGATCCGACCTACTCCCGATCCTGCCCGAGGTCGTCACTCGGATAGATCCGATAGGTCCGACCCTGTCGTTCCCGATACAGGAGCCCTCGTTTCTCGAGGTCGCTCGCCGTCTGGCTCACCTTGCTTTTGGAGAAATCCGAGCGATCCCGGAGTTCGATCTGTGTGATACCCGGCGACTCGAGAACCGGTTTGAGGATGCGACGTTCGTCTTCCGGCAGGAGGTCCAGGACACGTGACCGTTGCCGTTGTGCAGCGTCGATTGACCGCGAAGTCGCGATTTCGTCGTCGGATTCGCCGACAGTATGTGAACCCGCCTCGACCGCCGATTCGGCCCCGATTCCGCCTGCGCTGGACTCACTCGGGAGGTCCAACCGAACGACGAGGTACACGCCACCCACGAGGACCGAAAGAACGATCGTCGATAGCAGGTACCAGAGGGGGTTCGTCCCGTGCATCGTTCCCACCGAGACGTCCATCATCGACCCCATCTCGTCCAAGCTACGCTGTTGTCGATACGCCTGCCAGGTGAGTGCGACCCCACCGACGATGACGACGGATACGAGGAGACCCACGAGTACATCCGCCTGCTTTCGGTTCATCGAGACCACCCCGATCGAACGCGACGATCGTTCACGGGTGACCATTGGAGCGTCACCACCGTGACAGTTGTGATTTTGAGAGGTCACACGGTTCGGACGTTCCCCGAGTGAGGGTGTCTTTCCTCGCAGGCACCTACTTACCGTTACAGTCAACCCAATCCCCCGTTTCGTCCCCCGGAGTTCGCTCTCTCACCCCTCCAGAGAGACCCGATCAGTCGATAACAACGATTTCACGGAGTATTTACGTCGTGGACGCCAGCATTCAGGTAACCGAAATACGCGTTGTCCCCGAGACGGTCGTGTTTTCCGACCACGGAATTTTCAGTGACGGACGATCGATCCCGTGACCGGTTCCAATCACCTGCTCTCCTTATCGGCGTACTCTGCGGAGTGCTGGGACCACCCTGATCGGATCCACTTATGGAAATCGAAATTGCAACTGTCGGCGGGTACGAGGAAGTCGGACGCCAGATGACGGCCGTTCGTGCTGGAGACGATGTCGTCGTTTTCGACATGGGTCTCAACCTCTCGAAGGTACTGATACACGACAATCTCCAGACCGAGCGGATGCACTCGCTCGATCTGATCGACATGGGTGCTATCCCGGACGATCGCGTCATGTCAGACCTTGAGGGCGACGTCAAAGCCATCGTTCCGACACATGGTCACCTCGACCACATCGGGGCGATAGGCAAACTGGCACACCGGTACGACGCGCCCATCGTTGCCTCCCCGTTCACGCTCGAACTCGTCAAAGAAGAAATCAAGGACGAGGAAAAATTCGACGTCCAGAACGACCTAATCGAGATGGCGGCGGGCGAAACGATGCCGATCGGAGACCGGTGCGAACTCGAATTCGTCAACGTCACCCACTCGATCATCGACGCGATCAATCCCGTTCTCCACACGCCGGAGGGAGCGATCGTCTACGGACTCGACAAACGGATGGATCACACGCCGGTCATCGGTGACCCTATCGACATGGATCGCTTCCGCGAGATCGGTCGCGAAGGTGTTCTCTGCTACATCGAGGACTGTACAAACGCGAACAAGAAGGGTCGAACTCCGAGCGAAGCAGTCGCGCGTAGTCAGCTTCGTGACGTGATGCGAAGTCTCGAGGATTACGACGGCGGCATCGTCGCGACCACGTTCTCAAGTCACATCGCGCGCGTGACGAGTCTCGTCGAATTCGCGAAAGAAATCGGAAGACAGCCGGTCCTCCTCGGTCGGTCGATGGAGAAGTACTCGGGAACCGCAGAACGAATCGGCATGACGTCATTTCCCGACGACCTCGGGATGTACGGCCACCGCAAATCGGTCGACCGGACGTTCGAACGAATCATGAACGAAGGCAAGGAGAACTTCTTGCCCGTTGTGACTGGGCACCAGGGCGAACCCCGTGCCATGCTCACCCGGATGGGACGCGGTGAAACCCCATACGAGCTCGACGACGGTGACAAGGTAATATTCTCGGCGCGCGTGATTCCTGAGCCGACGAACGAAGGGCAACGTTATCAGTCGGAAACACTGCTCGGGATGCAGGGTGCTCGGATTTACGACGACGTTCACGTCTCGGGCCACCTCTCGCGAGAAGGCCACTACGAGATGCTCGACACACTCGAGCCCCAGCACGTCATCCCCGCCCATCAGGACATGGGCGGGTTTTCGGGCTACGTTAACCTCGCCGCAAGTAAAGGGTACAAGCTGGGTCGGGACCTCCACGTGACCTCGAACGGGAACGTCATCCAGCTAGTTTAGTCCGGACGAACGGGTCTCTTCTACGTTCTTGAAGCTGGGTTTGCGAGAATATATCTCTCGGTAGCGTAGCATTTTCTAGAGGTAAAACAAACGGAGTCGGTCGGTCGACCCCCCCTCCGCGTAGAAAAACACCGATGACTGTCGAGTACCCACCCGGAAAATGAATCGGTCGCTCCCTACCGCACAGTGATGTAATCGGTGAATCAGTCACTGAAATCGAAGTCGGATTCGAGAGGTGACTTCCGACTCCCGACAATTTTTGCGCTCAACTGCAAACAACCGATATGTGTGGTATCGAGTTACGGAAGGGAACACTCGTCGTTGAGCGAGAACCATACCAACTCTACGATCTTTCGATCCGGTTGCCTGAAATCCTCGACAGGTTCGACATTGATCACGTCTATATCGCAGGATACGTATCCATCCTCGCTGGACGATCACGATCCACCGAAGATGTTGATGTTCTCTTCGAACGAATCGACGAAGAAACTGCCAACGAATTCACAGCGACCTTTGATGAGGAGAGTTTCTGGGGCCCTAAAATGCCACTCACGTCGATGTACGGGATGCTCGACAACGGCGATAACATTTGGCTTCAACCAGTGGACCAGATCACGCCGCACCTATAGGTCAATTTCGCGCGTGATGACAACAATCAGGCGTCTATCAAAGCAATATTACGTCCCGAATCGGTGATGAAACAATCCCGATTGGAGCGTTAGAACTCCAAATCGGATACAAACTCCACCTTGGAAAACGGGATAACGATGATGCTGTCCATCTCTATATGCTATTCGAGGAAAGTCTTAGTGTGTCACGCCTCGAAAAATGGGTAAGGCGACTTGACCTCGAAAACGAATATGAACGACTCAAACGCGCGTGAGCGCCTTAACGGGAAACACAACAAAAACCGGTGCTTTCGCTCCGCAGACATCAAACACTGGATCGAAGAGACTACATCCGAGCCGCCGGAGATGTGGGGCATTAACAGAACGCAGTCGTCAATGGCCAACTCGATGCGGCTCAAAGCGTACAGCCGTCAGCTTCCCACAACCAGCACGTGAAGGACGTTGCTACGGAGGTAGTTGATGTGAGAGGCGAGTCTGACGACGATTCAAATAGCCAATCTCCGCATGGTATCGTCCTCCTGAGGTATTTTGGATTCGTAGACGTACCTGTTCTCGATTGGAGAAGAAACATTTCCTTCAAACATCATGCACATCGTCTTGAAATACAAGACAGGGCAATGACATAGTCATCTTCGACAGTAGGGTATCGTGTGAGAGCCAAGGGCCGGATCTATACCACCACTTTACAATCCCTCGGGGTGATCGGGTGGTATGCATCATCCAAAACGAGGGTTGCGGACGCTTCGCGAGCGGATCGAATCCGGGGAGCGAGGCGGCTCGAAGGCCGATCGCGACGTGTTGCTGGAGTTCTCCAACCAGCTCGAGCTGCTGTCGACCGAGTACAGCGACCATCGACACCTCAAGCTCCTCCGACACTGCACCCGCATGGCCGAGAACGTTGGTGGCCTCGCCGACGCCCTCGAGGACCGCGAGGCCGCCGAGGATATCGTCCGCTGGATCAACCGAACCTACGATAACGAGGAGACGAACCGCGACTATCGCTCGGCCATCCGTGTCTTCGCCAGGCGCACGCTCAAGGAATCGGAGACTCCAGACAGCGTGGCCTGGATCCCGACCGGCACCTCGAGCAGCTATGATCCCATCCCCAGCGAGCGTGATCTGCTCAACTGGCATACCGACATCCAGGCCCTCCTCGATGCAGCCCGCAACCCCCGGGATCGCGCGATGATCGCGGTCCAGTTCGAGGGCGGCATGCGAAGCGGTGAACTCCAGGATCTCGAGATCGGCGATATCTTCGATGCCGAGTATACGACCGGCCTGCATGTCGACGGCAAGACCGGCGAACGCGCCGTCCACCTCGTGATCTCGCTGCCGTATCTGAACAAGTGGCTCGAAGAGCATCCCGCACCAAACGACCCC
>JBKGZK010000035.1:0-21744 GCA_046545615.1 Natronomonas sp. | reverse complement strand
CGGATCCCGACCGGCCGGGCAGCGAACGGGTCAAAATTTTCATCGAGCCGGTCCCAGGGGCGGACCTCGACGGGGATACCGTTAGCGACCACCTCGACGGTCGGGTGCATCGCCAGGCGATGCCGAAGGAAATCGAATTGGTCGACGAAATCCCGCTCACCGATGTCGGCAAGATCAACAAACAGGCACTCAGGGACGACGAGGCGGACGTGTAATTCCCCGAGTTCGGTCGGTGGCGATCCGCTCAGGCGAGGAACACGTGCCGTGGTCGATCGGCCAGTATCTCCCGCCCCCACTCGACGGTGTCGCGGAACGCCTCGGAGCGGAAAAATTCCATGGCGTCGTCGCGATCGCGCCACTGGCTGGCGATGAACATGTCGTTTTCGTCCTCGACGTTCCCGAGCAGAAGGGTTTCGAGGTGGCCGTCCATCTCCCCGAGCGCCTCGCCGACTTCGTCGAACGTTTCCACGAAGTCCTCGCGGTGTGGTGGCTTCACGGTGTAGAACATGCCCATCGTTCCGAAGTGGCTCTCGTCGCCGGCCCGGGCGACGATCCCGGGAAGATCGGCGAGGTCATCCCCGGCGGATTCGGCGGCGTCCTGTGAGTCCCAGATGGACACGATCGCGGATCGATCCGCGGATGCCGTGGTGTAGATCGCGGATTTGACGTGGCGATCCTCGCGGTCAAACTCCTCGCGAAGGGCGTCGAGTCGCTCGGAGAGGTTGTCCGGATCCGCCTCGCTGTAGAGCACCATCGCGTACACGTCCTCGCCGTGAGGCCTGCCGGCGTAGATGTCGAGGTCCTCGAGTTCCTCGCGGACGCCGCCTTCGTCGTCGGTTCCGTGGGAAAGGGACGAGTCGGCGTCTTGCGAGTCGACCGTGGCATCATCGCCGTCGAGCGGCGAGCCGATCCCGCCGGTGACGCCCGGGAGATCGGCGAGGAAGCCACTCGCCACGCTGGCCGCGCGTTCGTTGGCCCACAGCGAGATCACCGCCGTCTCGCCGCTTTCGGCCCGAACCGACGTCTGAACGTGCGTGTCGTAGTGACCGAAGTTGCCCCGGAGGCCGTCGACGTCTTCCTGTAGCTCCTCGGCGTCAGCGTCCGAGTAAAACACCAGGCCGTAGCCAGCGTTCGCTGCGTTCAGGTCGATGCCAAACCGTCGGGCCGCCTGTTCGATCCGCTCGGCGTCGACCTCCTCGTGTGTCGATTCGTCGGTCCCGGGTGGGCCACCGGCGCTCGATTCGTCCCCCGAGTTGGGTTCCGATCCCGAATCCGGCGCGTTCCGTTCGTCATTCTCGGACGCAAGCGGCGCACCAACGCCCTCCTCGACACCCGGGAGATCTGCGAGGAAGCCCGAGGCGATTGACGCAGCGCGTTCGTTCGCCCACAATGAAACGACCGCCGTTTCGTCGGCGTCGACCACCGTCGTCCTGACGTGCGTGTCGTAGTGGTCGAAGTTGTCGGCGAGTTCGTCCACTTCAGCGTCGACCGTTTCGACGTCGGCGTCGGAGGTGAAGAGCAACCCATAGCCGTCGCTTTCCTGGATCTCCACGCCGAGATCCATGATTCGCTCTCCGAAGGCGTCCGGTTCGATCTCCGCGTGGCTCGCATCGTCCGTCGGCGGGCCACCACCTCCACGTTTTTCGGTAGCGGACTCACGTTCTTCAGTGCCGGCTTCACGGGCGTCGTCATCGAGCGGTTCGTCCGACGGTACAGTCTCCCCGGCGAACAGCGCTTCGAGGTCAGCCGGGGGGAAGCGGCGGCCGACGTAGAAGGGGCCGAACTCCGCGAACTGCGACGTCGACGGGTCGAATCGCATCTCGTACAGCAGGTCTTTGACGTCGACGAGATCCGAGGCAAAGAGGGTGACGCCCCACTCGTAGTCGTCGAGGCCGATACTCCCCGTGATCATCTGCACGATTGCGCCGGCGTATTCGCGACCGATCTCGCCGTGGGACGACATGTGATCTGCGCGCTCATCGAACGGCAGGTCGTACCAGTTCTGTTCGGGATCGCGGCGCTTATCCATCGGGTAGAAACATACGTACTCGGCATCGGGGATCGTGGGGTAGAGCCGCTGTCGCATGTAATTTCGCATGCCCGGGTCCTCGATCGCGTCGATCCCCTCGGAGATGTCGTGGGTGTACCCGGACGCCTCGGTGACGGAGACGTAGGAGGTGGGTTGTTCGGTGAACGCCCCGAGGGCGGTAGATTCGAACCGTCGTTCGGCGCGATCGAGGTGCTCGAGGCTGGGTCGCAGGTGGAGGAGCATGAAATCAGCCTTGTGGCCGACGATGGAGAACGCCGTCGTGCTTCCCGACTCGGCGTCCTCAACGGCGTGATGGCGCTTGAGGTACTCGAGTCCCTCCTCGATGGCGCGTTCGCGCTCTCGCTCCGGGGCATTTCCCCAAGCGTCCCAGTCGATCCGCCGGAAGTCGTGCAGTGCGTACCACCCTTCCTCGGTGGCCGGGGCGTCGCGTCGTTCGTGATCCATACGACCAGTGACGTGACCGTTACAAAAGGAAGTTGCGAGTTGACTCGGATTCTCTCACACGAAGTAAATCGCCATCAGGATGACGAATACGGTGAACGGATACACCAGCCCGACGAATAGGACGTAGCCCCCGAGTAGTGCGCCCCATTGCCTCAGTATCACTCTCGCCTCGCGATCGAGGTCGTCGGGGTGTGCCGGCAGCAAGCGATAGGCGAGGAGGAGCCCTGCACCGCCAAAAACCACGATGGCGGCCACCAGTCCGTTGATTGGGAACGCACCGAACGTCAAGGCGGAGACGAGTCCGACGGCGAGTACTGCGATGAGACTCCCGACGAGCAGCCCGCCGAACTCCTGCCGTCGGGTCAACTCGTCGATCGGCTTGCGATAGAGTCTGGCCGAAAGCATTCGGACCGGCGTCCTGGAAAGTCCGAGCCCGCCGAGCAACCCGTACAGAGCAACCCCACCCACGATACCGAAGACCACACCGACCCCGAGGTAGAGCAGCATGACGACGGCGAAAAAGCCCGCAAAGTCGGCTGCCAGTGGCAGGAGACGACTGAGATAGCTCGTGATGGCCGGATCGCTGGCATGGCCCCCCTCGACGAGAGCGTAGACGCGGTTGTCGACCGGTCCAACGTACAGCGCTTCGCCGACGACGACTGGCTCGTTGTTGATCATGTAGTTTCGGTTCACCTCGACGAACCAACGCTCGTTCCCACTCTCGCGGTCGTAAGCGTAGACCACGCCGTCCTGCCCGCCGACGAAGACCGTTGTTGCCGATGTGATGGGCCGCGTCGACAGCTCCGTTCCGTTGCCGACTGACCAGGTAACGGCGTCCGCGTCGAGCGCCACGGGCGTCCCGGTGCCTGCGTCACCGTCACCGCCCTCACTGTGATCGACCTCCTCTCTGTCGACGGCGTGGAGCTGCGTCGGCATCCACTGTCCGTCCGGATTGCCGGTCACGAACAGTCGGTCGTCTGTCACCGCGATTGGCTGGGCTGTCGTCCCGACGACTGGAAGTTCGGCCTGCACCTCCCCCGATTTGGCGTCGAGTACGATGGGCGTCCGTGCGTTCACGAACACGGCTCCGTCGTCGATCGCTGGCGGGGAGACGTCCTGCGTTTCCGGATGTGGGGTATGCCACAGCACCGACCCGTCCGCGTCGTCGAGTGCGAGTACGCCGCCGTCGACGCTCGTGATCACCCGATCGTCTGTCACGGCAGGCCTTTCCAGGGTCTGTGAGTCGATGTTTTCGTGCCAGCGTGTGGTGCCGTCGGTGTCGATCGAACGGATGAATCGCTCCGCCTGCGTCCCGTCGGCGTCGTAGTTCGTCCCGGCGACGTACAGCGAGCCGTCGGCGACGGTGAGCGTCTTCCATTCGAGGGTGGTGTCCGGGTAGCGGTCGTCTCCCACCTCAAGTCGCCATTCGACGGTGCCGGTGTCAGCCTCCAGCGCCACAATTTCGTGCGTGTCGTCCTCGGGGTTTCGTCCCCCGTAGGTGACCACGTGGACGTAAATCATGCCGTCGGCGACCTGCGGTTTCGAGGAGATTTCGTCACCGAACTCGGTTCGCCACTCGCGGTCGCCGTCCTCGGGATCGTACGCCGACACGGCCCCTAGGCGTTCGCCGCCCGCGACGAACACCCAGCTGTCGGCCACGGTGACGCCCGGCCCGTAGCCGGTGACGGCGATCCAGTCCGGACCGACCTCACCCCCGGGGCCGGTCGCCGCCGGGTTGAAACCGGTCTGGGCTGAATCGTGGCCTTCCATCGGCCACTCCACGGTATCGGTGGCTTGTCCCGCGACGTGGTCAGTCGAGATTGCTGCGCCACCGACCCCGAGGATGACGACCGCGAGGAGGACGGTCGCGAGGATGGGGATAGAATTCGAGGACGAGTCGATCATTCCCGGGAAGATTGGTCGGCCTCCTACTTGAACGCCAGCATGAGAGAGGTCGTCTGGCCGTCGTTGCCGTCGCTTCGATGGGTTTATGAATTCACCTCGGCTAGGTCGGATAGCGTTTGCGGGCTCGTAGATCAGTGGTAGATCACTCCCTTGGCATGGGAGAGGCCCCGGGTTCAAATCCCGGCGAGTCCATGACGCGACGACGCCGAACGGATTCGGCATACGGCGTTAATTTCCTTATAACCACATCCGCCTTGAGAACGGTGAGTGGATGCGGTATTGCGGACGCTCTTGCCGGGAGAGTGGATGATGCGACATCGCGGTGCTCGAACTTGCGGTAGGGCTGGTTCTCGTTGGCCTCGGCGGTGGGATGGCTGCGGGCCGGTTCACACCTGGTGCGGTGCACGTCCGATTGCCCAGTCGGCGACGGAGCAAGAGCGGCTTTCTCCTGTTCGGGGTCGTCTACGCCGTCGCAGCAGCAGGGTGTACCGCGCCGATATTCCTCGCCATTGCGGGCGTCGCACTGGGATCTGGTCCGGTGGGGGCCGTCCTCACCGTTGCGGCGTACGCCGCGGGAATGGCGGTTCTGATGATCCTGCTGACAGCGCTGGTAGCTGTGAGTCGCGATGGCATCGTCGCTCGGCTCTCCGCGAACCCGCGACGGGTCACGAGGGTCTCCGGGGTCCTGTTGATTCTGGCGAGCGTCGCCCAGATATACATATACCTGTTCCAGTTTGGGGGTCTCCAGCAACTCGGGGTGTCGTGAACCGCTGGGACCCTGAGGCGAACCGTCGGGCTTCGCCGGCACACGTGGAACGTGACCAGTCGGGCTACACGGTTTCGCCGTAGACGTCCGACTCGGGGTTGAAGTTCGACCAGCCGACCCAGTACATCGGCGGGTGCTCGTTGGCCCGTTCCAGGCGAACTCCTTCGTGGGGCCCGTTGACGGCCCTTCCGGTGGTCAGCTCCCAGCGCGATCCTGCCGCACTGAGGTGTCGGTCCCCCGCAGCGGTGAACAACCGGGCCCGTCCGGCGACGTGTCGATCGTAGGCGACGAGCGTGCCGTCCAGAGCCACGCGACGACGACTGGGCGACCGCCGACAGCGTCCTCAACGATTCCCTCCTCGGCCACGACGTCGAACGGATACGCACGCGCCACTCCGTCGTGTGAGATTCCGATGACTAGGGTCCGATCGTTCCGGTCCCCGTCTCGGGTGTCGAAGCCGATGAGCTGGTCCTCGTCTTCGTAGCTATACTTGGATTCGAAGTAGTCGTAGGGCTGGTCAGGTTCAGTGACCGTGTTCGAGCACGGTGGAGGGTGGAGCACCTCGGTTTCAGGGTGGGCCGCTCGCCACTCGCCTCACGTTGTCAGCGTTGACGGACGAATCCGGAGATGGGTGCCGGTCTTCGGCCCCCTGATCGCCAGCGCCAAGAGCTGACTCCAACGGCTGTCTGTTTCCTCGTCGTACATCACGAGGTCGTTGCGCCACAGTTGACCGGAGACGCCGAAGATAGTGGGCTCGCCATCGACGCGGCGTTCCACCACGATACCGGAGCCGCACAGCACGCAGTACGTGACCGCAATGGGGCAGTCTAAGTCGTCGTTGACGATTTCGTGCCAGTTCAGAATCCTGAGTGGATACGCACGCGACGCTCGTTTCCCCTCGACGCCGATGATCGGGCTGTCGTCCGGGAGCCCCGAGTCCTCGACGGCTTCGGAATCAAGCCCACTCCAGTCAGAGGCAAACGACGGTTCGACGATCGCAGGAATTGCGTCTTTGGCCAATGGGGTTTGGATCTCCTCGGCGGGAACCGGCATTCCACCCCGTTGACGGTGTCCGGGAACGTCGGTGTTTCCTCGGGATCTCCAGTCTCGTCACCCTGCCAGCCGCCGGTGCATCCGGCCAGGCCGATCATACCGGCGGACACGAGACTCAGGAGCCGTCGACGGTGCATAGCGACTACTCGGTGGCGGTGAAGTTAGCCGCTGGTGGTCGGTGCAGGTCGCGTGCAAGACCGTCGAATACGGGCGTTGGATCGCCGTCGACGTTGACAGCATCTCGTGGGATCTCTGGCGAAAAACCAATACCGGCCCCTCCCACCTACACTTCACCCACCGCCGACAACGTCGAGCGCATCCTCGAGATCTCGCCTGAGATCTCGAACGTCCTCGAGGCCGACGCTCAACCTGATCAGGCCGTCCGTGACGCCCACCGATTCCCGTTCACCGCGCGGAATCGCTGCGTGTGTCATCGACGCGGGATGCTCGATGAGGCTTTCGACGCCACCGAGACTCTCTGCGAGGGTGAACACGTCAGTTTGCGAAACGAGATCCCGAGCGTCCTCAAGCGATCCGTCGATGTCGAAACTCACCATGCCGCCGAAGTCGTCCATCTGGTCCCTCGCGACATCGTGCTGGGGGTGTGCGTCGAGGCCGGGGTAGTATACCCGCGCTACGGCGTCGTGATCGTCGAGCCAGGTCGCGATCTCGTGTGCGTTCTCGCAGTGGCGATCCATCCGGACGGAAAGCGTCTTCGTCCCCCGGAGGACGAGAAAACACGCGAACGGATCCGGCGTTGCGCCCACGCTGTTCTGGTAAAATCCCAGGCGTTCGTCCAGATGGGCGTCGTCGGTGACCAGTGCCCCGCCCACCACGTCAGAGTGGCCACCGAGGTACTTCGTGAGGGAGTGGGCGACGATATCGGCCCCGAACTCGAGGGGTCGCTGGAGGTACGGCGTCGCGAAGGTATTGTCGACGGCACACAGCGCGTCGGCTTCGTGGGCGATATCGGAAAGTGCGTCGATGTCGACGACGCGAAGCAGTGGATTCGTCGGGGTCTCGATCCAGACCAGCCCAGTCTCCGGGGTCACGGCGTCGGCGACGGAATCCGGGTCCGTCGTGTCGACGAAGTCGAAGGTGAGGTCGTAGTTTTCGTACACCTGCGTGAAGAGGCGATGGGTACCGCCATAGACGTCCTCGCCGACCACGACGTGATCGCCGGACTCGAACAGGTTGAGGACAGTGTTGATCGCCGCCATACCGCTTGCGAACGCACGACCGTGCACACCGCCCTCGATCAATGCGAGGTTGTGCTCGAGCGCCGACCGGGTCGGATTGCCGGTGCGCGAGTACTCGAATCCGCGGTGCTCGCCCGGGGCGTTCTGGACGAACGTCGAGGTGGCGTAAATCGGCGTCATCACCGCCCCCGTTTCGGGATCCGGGTCGAGTCCGCCGTGGATCACACGGGTGTCGAAGTGTTCGATGTCGTCGAAGGACTCGTCCGCACCATCCTCGCTCATTCCTTTCTCTCCCAGTCGTCGAAGGATCCGTACAGTCCTTTCGAGAGATATCGTTCACTCCCGTCGGGAAACACCGTGACGACGTCTCCGTCTGGTGCGTCGCGGTCGCCGGTCTCGATCTCGTTAGCCACCTGAGCCGCCGCGACGCTTGCTGCGCCGGAACTGGACCCCACCAGGTGTCCCTCCTGTGCCGCCAACCGCTGGACTTCGGCGTGGGCCGCGCGATCGCTCACGTCGACTACGTCGTCGACGAGTTCCGGATCGAATACGGACGTGACCGACGGATCGTGTGTCCCGATGCCCTCCGTCTTGTACGGTGCCTCCTCGCGATCCAGCCCACAGAGGTCGCCGAACGTGGAGCCTTCGGGCTCGACGGCGACGACGTGGACGTCGGGAACGCGTTCGCGAACCGCCCGGGTGATGCCCATGAGCGTTCCCCCGGAACCGATCCCCACGACGATTGCCCCCACGGTGTCACCCACTGTATCGAGGATTTCTCGTCCAGTCGTGTGGTAGTGTGCCTCGACGTTGAGCTCCGTTTTGAACTGCTGGGGGACCACCGCGTCGTCGCGTTCGGCGGCGATGATGTGGGCTCGATCGATCGCACCGCCCATGCCGTCCTCTCCAGGGGTATGGACGATTTCGCCCCCCAGGGCCGACATCAAGGTCTCCTTTTCCTCGCTGAATCCCGTGGGGACGACGAACACCGTATGGATGTCGTGCTGCTTCGCGGCGATTGCCATCCCGATGCCAGTGTTGCCGGCCGTGGGTTCGACGATCGTGCCACCCGGTGGGACGTCGCCTCGGTCGAGAAGTCCCTCCAGGATGTAGGCGCCGATGCGATCCTTGACGCTGCCACCGGGATTGAACGTCTCGAGTTTAGCGTAGACGTCGATCTCGTCGGTCGAGGCGTCGAGTTTGACGAGTGGCGTGTCGCCGATCGTGTCGAGTATCGATTCATCGGGTCGGGTGTGCTGTGTCATTTCATCGTGGGGTGTCGCGGTCGGTTATCGCACGGTGCGGGTCGGGAGGGTCGTTATCGACACCGACAGCGACGCCACACGGACGGCAAAAGGTACTCGGCCGGGGTAGCCCCGGCTCCCCGATGTTCCACCGCGTGGTGGTCGATCGAGCCGGTGGTCCGGTCCGGATCGAGGCTGGAACCCCCGCCGACCGAGACCGATATGGCTCGGTGCATCAGTTACAATTCTCGCTGTAGGCTTTTGCCAGTTTCCCTTTCGAGACGAACACGTTTCGCTCGACAACCTGTTGACTCACAGCCACTCGGTCGCCCACGCTTCGAGTTCGTCGAACACGCCACACAACGACTGGCTTTTTTCGGTCAGGGAGTAGTACGTCGCCACCGGGGCGTCCTCCTCGAGTCGCCGTTCGACCAGCTCCGATTCCTGGAGATCGTCGAGGACGCGAGACAGCGTTCGGGCATTCGCGTCGGTTGCCCGTTTGAGTTCGTTGAACCGGAGTTCGCCATCCTGTAGCTCGTAGAGCACCACGAGCCTCCATTTCGATCCGATCTGGTCGACCGATTCGACGATCGGACACGCGCCGGTGTTCTCGTCGCCGTCGTGCATCCCTTCTGAAATGAGATCCGATGACATCGATGATACCTGGTGTAATTGATGTCCGGGAATCGATATATAGGTTCCCATTCGAACTAGGTAACGTAATGCAACTATCCGGCGGACGAACGCGGTACAGTAACGAATCGACGACAGTGACGGGGGTGGCTGTCTGATGGTTTTCGAGGCCACGGGTGCAGCCGAGGCGTTCCTCGTCGCGCGCATCCTTTTCGGCGGCGTCCTCGCCTTCATGGGACTCAACCACTTCATGGACGTCGACGGAATGGCGGAGTACGTCGGGTTCAAGGGACTACCTGCCCCCCGTCTTTCGGTGCTAATGAGTGGCGTCCTCCTGGTACTCGGCGGACTCTCGCTTGTCGTCGGCGTCTTTCCCGCACTCGGTGCGGGTGCCCTTGCGGTGTTCCTTCTCGTATCGGCGATCACGATGCACGATTTCTGGGCCCAGGAGGGTGAAGACGTACAGAACGAGATGACACAGTTCCTCAAGAATGTCTTCGGTACCGGGGCCGCACTCGCGTTCCTCGTGATGGCCACCACATCGTGGCCGTACTCCCTCAACATCGGGCTCTGGTAGCGACGGAGTCTCTCCTCGATGGATCAGGTGCGGTCGTCCGAACGTCGATCGCTCAGACGCCCCAGAAGAAGACAACGCCCAGCGACGTGACGATTCCGAGCACCACCTGGAGCGGCACGCCGATTCGCATGAAGTCGGTAAACCGGTACCCTCCCTTTTCGTAGATCATGAGGTTCGTCTGGTATCCGATCGGCGTCATCAACGACGTGCTCGCGGCGAACGCCGTCAGGAGAATGAACGCAAACGGGTTCGCACCGACGAGATGGGCGACGTCCACTGCCACGGGTGCCATGAGGATAATGGCACCCACGTTGCTCACCATCTCGGTCAGAATCGTCGTGAGCATGTAGAATATCCACAGGAACACGAGGATCGGAACGAACTCCGCCATCGGGACGATAGCCTCCGCTAGATACTGTGCGCCCCCGGATCGCTCCATCGCGACACCAAGCGGGATCAGGCCCGCAAGCAGGAAGATGACGTTCCAGTCGACAGCTTCGTACATCTCGCCGGGAGTTAGACATCCGGTGAGAACGAGGGCGACGATCCCGCCGAGGGCCGAAATCGAGATCGGCGTCAGTCCGACCGCGGCGATCGCAACGGCAGCGAGCGTGATCCCAATGGCGAGCGGTGCCTTCTGCCTTCGATAGGGTGGACTGACGATCTCCTTGGTTACCACGAAATTCCGGTGTCTGGCGAGTTGCTTGAGGTTGGATTCGGTGGTTTGAACGAGGAGAACGTCCCCACCTCGAAGCGAGATAGATGCGAGGGACTTCCCGGCCGGTCGACCGCCGCGGCGCAGCGCCAGCACGGAACCACCGAACCGCTGGCGAAAGTTGATCGATCGAAGCGTCTGGCCGACGATAGACGTCCGCGGGACGACCATCACCTCGGCGAGCACCAGGTCCACATCGTCAGCCTTCTCGAGGAGGTCTTCGGTCGATTTCCTCCTCGACGGTTCATCTTTATCGTCGGCTGCGTCCCCAGATTCGTCACTCGCGTCGGAGTAGGCCGAAAACTGAACGCCGTACGCCTCCACGAATTCGAGGAGCGTCTCCCGGTCGGAACGAAACAGAAGCTGATCTCCCGCACGAATGTGTCGTCCTGCAAGCGGTTCTGCGTACGTTCGATCGCCCCGACGAATGCGAATGACGTCGCCTTCAATTTCTTCGTCCGCGAAAATTTCGACGACTCTCTTGCCGATGAGCTGCGAGTCCGGTTCCACTGTGACCTCCGTGAGATAGTCACTCATTTCGAACTGTTCGAATAGTGTCTCCGCCGGCTCGAGCCTCGCGGGGATCAGGTGGCGTCCGATCCCGATCACGAACGCCGTGCCGACGACGAGCTGGATGGCACCGAGTTTGGTGAATTCGAACATCGTGAACGGACGATCGATAAGCCGCGCAGAGGCCTCGCTCGCGATCAGGTTGGGTGCCGTCCCGATGAGCGTCAGCATGCCGCCCATCATCGCCGCATAAGATAGCGGTATCAGGAGCTTCGACGGAGAGGTTCCGGTCCGGTCGGCGATGTCCATGACCATCGGAATCAACACGGCGACGATCGGCGTGTTGTTGACGATCCCCGCCGTGCTCCCGGCCAGCCCCATGATGGCCGTGGTCTGTCTGGCCTCGTTATCGCCCGTGAGGTCGACGATTTTTCGTCCGATCGTCTGGATGACGCCGGTCTGTCTGATGGCGTCGCTGACGATGAACAGGGCGAGGACGGTAATGGTCGCGTGGTTCGAAAACCCCATGAGCCCGTCCGTTGGGCCGATTTGGGTCCACGGTTCCAGCGCAACGAGCAACACCAGGACCGAGAGTGCGGTCACGTCCACCGGCAGTGTTTCGGTGACGAAGAGCGAGAACGCGAAGATCACGATCGCGAAAACGACGAGGATCGAGGTCTCGGGGAGTACGCCTGCGACCCGCTCGATCGCGGGTGTCACCGCGACCGCAACGTCGACCTGCAGTACACCGTCGAAGCCTATCTGCGTCGAGCCTCTCGAGACACCGACCGGCGGCTCGGCGAACATCTATCTCCTATTCGACGGCCGGGGTAATAGGACGTTGGGCCCGAGTGGCGAGATGTCCTTTGAAACGGGGGTGACGGAGGACGTCCCTTGGGCCAGTTCACTTTTAAACTGAAGGGCGCACAGTGCTCGGTCCGGTAGTCGAAGGCAACTCCCCGTTCCCAGCGCGAGGATGCGATCGAAACAGCATCGTTCGAACGACAACCCAATACCAGGCAACTTCGTACTACCCATATGGACGATTCGGATTCGTGGACGCCCGCGGCTATTCCGGACCTGACGGGAGAGCTGATTCTTATCACCGGTGCAAACAGCGGTATCGGCTTCGAGGCGACACGAGAATTCGTGCGACGGGGGGCCCACGTCGTCATGGCCTGCCGGAGTCTCGACAGAGGCCGCGAGGCACGACGCGTAATCGAACGCGAGGATCCTCTTGGCTGGGCCGAGGTGCTGGAGCTCGATCTGGCGAGTCTGAAGTCGGTGGAGACGTTCGCCAAAACGGTCGAGCGAACCTACGAGTCGATCGATGTACTGGTCAATAACGCCGGCGTTATGGCCGTCCCGTATTCGACAACGGCGAACGGTTTCGAACGCCAATTCGGTGTCAACCACCTGGGACACTTTGCACTCACGAGTCACCTCCTCGAGTTGCTGTTCGCAAGCCGGGGTGGAAGTCGTGTCGTCACCGTCTCGAGCTATCTCCATCGCCGTGGCGAGCTCTCGGATTTCGATCGGTTGCACGACGAGCGAGAATACGCCAAACAACAGGCATACGGGGACAGTAAGCTCGCAAATCTGTTGTTCGCGTACGAACTCCAGCGCCGATTTGCCGCCGGGGGCCACGACGTAACGAGCGTCGCGGTCCATCCCGGATGGGCCGCGACGAACCTCCAGTTCCGCGGTCCGGAGGCCGAGGGGTCCAGTCTCAAGCATTTCGTTATGCGCGTCGCCAACGCAGTTGGCGCCCAGTCGGCTGAACGGGGTGCCTGGCCGATTTTGTACGGGGCCACGCATCCGGAGATCCACGGTGGCGAATTCGTCGGTCCCGGTGGCTTCATGAACATGCGGGGGACGCCGACTCTGCAGGTATCGAGCGACCGATCCTACGACTCCGCCCTGGCCCACCGGCTCTGGGCACGCTCCGAGGAATGGACGGACGTCGAGTTTGACCTGCCAGCGCCCGATACGACGCACATCGAGGCGTCGGGTGACGATACCGCGACCGGGACACGATCTAATTCCCAGATCGATTGACCGTCGCCGACTTTTCGAGCCACCGTACGCTCTTCGGATGGAACGTCTCTCAATACCGTATCATCCCCTCTCCAATCTCGCCGACTCGGGTCGGGACGAGGTACAGTTCCGCGTCAACATGTACAGTTCCGTGTTAATATATACTACCAACGCGCGTTGGTGACCGTATGGCTCGGTTTCCGGAGGATTACGACGAGTGCGAGCAGATCTTGGCCCCGGATGGAACCTACGACGCCGATGCAGTTTCTGCTCTAAATCTCGACGACGAGGCCCTCCTGGGGCTCTATGAGTCGATGGTCCAGGCCCGTGCCCTCGAACGACGGGGGCTGACACTCCAGCGACGCGGTGACTTTCACTTCTGGATGGAGTGCCGGGGGCTCGAGGCGGCTCACGTCGGGCCCGCTGCGGCGCTCGCCGACCGCGATTGGCTGAACACCGAGTGGCGCCAGTACGGGGCACACATTCAGCGGGGTCGGCCTCTGGTGGACATCCTTCTGTTCTGGCTTCGCGGCTACGAGGAATGGGAGGCCGACACGATAGCGGAAATGGCACCCTACGAACGTCGGCTCCCGCACATCGTGGCCGTCGGAACCCAGCTTCCGCAGACGGCAGGACTCATGTGGGGTCGGAAAATCCAGGGGCACGACGAGGTGGGCCTCGTCACCGTCGGTGACGGCGGATCGAGCAAGGGTGACTTTCACGCCGGGTTAAACTTCGCGGGCGTCCTCGACATCCCGGTCGTGTTTCTGTTGCTCAACAACCAGTGGGCAATCTCGACGCCCCTCGAGAACCAGACTGCGGCAGAGACGTTCGCGAATCGGGCCGCTGGATACGGGTTCGATGGCGTCCTCGTCGACGGCAACGACGTCCTCGCGACCTATCGGGCGACCCGTCGTGCGGTCGAACGGGCCCGCGAGGGCGAACCCACCCTGATCGAAGCGTTGACCTACAGACGTGGCGCACACTCCTCGAGCGACGACGACAGCGGATACCGGTGTGACGAGCAGCTCGAACCGTGGCGCGAACGCGATCCGATCGATCGATACGAAGCGTTTCTCGAAACGCTTGGGGTGCTGGCTTCCGACGACGCCGAATCGATCCGGGAGGTGACCGAACGTCGGGCCCACCAGGCGGCCGACGAAGCGCTCTCGATCGTCGCCGACCAGTCCCCACGCGAGGTGTTCGACGAGGTGTTCGCGAACCCGCCGGCCGCTATCGAGGACCAGCGCGACGAGTTGCTCGGTCTCGTCGACCGACACGGCGAGGAGGCGTTCAGGTGGTAACGATGGCACCCGAACTACTCAATCTTGTCGAGGCGGTCGCAGAGGGGATACACGACGAGATGGCGCGCGACGACTCCGTGATACTCCTTGGCGAGGATGTGGGCCGTTCCGGTGGCGTCTTTCGTGCAACCCAGGGACTGTACGACGCGTTCGGTCCCGATCGGGTGATCGACACACCTCTTTCGGAGACGGGGATCGCCGGTGCGGCGATCGGGCTCGCTGCCTCAGGTCTGCGACCCGTGGCGGAAATCCAGTTTATGGGCTTCACATACGCCGCCCTTGAGCAACTGTTTACACGCGCTGCCCGATCAAATTCGCGCTCACGTGGTCAATTCCCCTGTCGGATGGTCCTTCGGGCCCCATTCGGCGGTGGGGTTCGTGCTCCGGATCTCCACGGTGAGTCCATGGAGGCCATCTTCGTCCACCACCCGGGTTTCAAGGTTGTTGTGCCGAGCACGCCACGCGATGCAAAGGGGTTGCTGACGGCGGCGATTCGCGATCCGGATCCGGTGATGGTTTTCGAACCGAAGAAGATCTACCGGGCTTTTCGCGAGGAGGTCCCCGAGGAGCCCTACGAAACACCCATCGGCGAGGCGGCAATAAGGCGCGAAGGAAGCGACGTATCGGTGTTTACCTGGGGTGCAGTCACTCGGCCGACTATCGAGGTCGCCGACACGCTGGCCGACGAGATTGACGTCGAAGTCGTGGACCTGCGCAGCCTTTCGCCGATGGATCGACCAACGTTGGTCGAATCGTTTCGGAAAACCGGTCGTGCGGTCGTTGTCCACGAAGCCCCGCGGACAGGTGGGCTGGCCGCGGAAATTACGACCCTTCTCCAGGAAGAAGCCCTGTTTTACCAGGAGGCCCCAATCCAACGCGTGACTGGATGGGACGTCGTGTATCCGCTCTACGGTCTGGAGGACTTCCAGCTTCCCAACGCAGCCCGCATCAAGGACGCGATCAGAAATGTGGTTTCAGTGTGAGACTCTTCGTTTGAGAGGGCTGGTCGTGGCGGTAGGATGATCGATCGGTAAGCGTTTCGACTCGATCACGCTGTATCTACGAGACAGCATAAACGCTTTCACCGAATTAAGTAAATGTGGCCTCATGGCCCTCCACGCAGTGCAGAATATCGGCGATGCCGCATCGGCCACTCGCGAGTTCCTGACACCGATAAACCTCCGTCGGTGCTTGAAACTCGCGTTCGTCGCGTTTTTCGTTGGCGGCGGAATGAACATCCCCACGGGACAGGCCGGCTCCTCTGGAACGTCGGACCAGATTCCCACCAACGGCGCTCTAGTCACGTTGACGGACGACGTCCTCGTGCTCGTCGCAGAGATTGTCGGCGTCGTCGTTATCCTCGGACTTGCCTTCGGGATAGTCGGTGCTATCATGGAGTTCGTGTTTATCGAATCGCTCCGCACGGGCGAGGTCTCGATTCGTCGACACTGGCACAATCGATGGCGGCAGGGCCTGCGACTGTTCGGCTTTCGAATCCTCCTCACTATCCCCGTCCTGGCGATATTCTTCGGCTGGACGGCAGCGTTTTTACTGCCCGTAGTTGTGGGCATCGGCGAACCGATGATCGCCGCCGGAACATTCCTGCTCGGCATTCCGGTGTTGTTCGTCGTCGGAATCGTCTTCGGGCTGATTTCCACCTTCACGACCGTCTTCGTCGTCCCACTCATGATCAAAGACGATTCCGGCGTGCTCGCCACGTGGGGAATGCTCTGGGGATCTATCAAATCGGCGTGGAAACAGTATCTCGCATACGCCAGTATCGGGTTCGTTTTGACCATCGCAACAGGTCTTCTCGCCTCGATTTTGCTCGGACTCATGGCGCTCGTCCTCTTGATTCCGCTCGGACTCCTTGGCCTCGCGACCTACCTGACGGTCTCGCTGTCTTCAACTGTCGGGATCGCAATCGTCGCGCTCCTCGCCATCTTCTTCGTCCTCGCGATGGTGATCGCCTGGGCGGTGGTCCAGATTCCGGTGCTCGCCTACCTCCGGTATTACGCACTGCTCGTCCTCGGCGACGTCGAACCCGAATTCGATATTATTCCCGACCAGCGCGAGGCTATCCGCGAGTGAACGTAGCTCCTGGTGACACCCGAACCGCTCGGTAGGTCGACCACTCACCGAAATTCGCGGGTCAGTTAACGGCGACGATCTCGATGTCGAACTCAACCGTCTCGTCGGCGAGCTGGTGGTTGAAGTCGACGCGGACGAGTTCATCGTCGACGCCGAGAATTTCGGCGACGTGGCCGCTCTCCGTCTCCAGGCCGGCTCCTTCGACGGGCGTCTGTCCGCCGACCATCTGCTCGAACTCATCCCTCTCGTAATCACGAACCCGATCCTCGTTCCACTCGCCGTAGCCCTTCTCCGGCGGGAGCCGAACCGTCGGCGTCGCACCCTCCTCCAGTCCGACGAGTGCCGCCTCGAAACCATCGACGATCTCGTCGGCCCCGATTTCGATAGTCAACGAGTCGAACTCGCGGTCGGGCTGGGCCGCCAGAAGTCCCGACTCTTCGGCGACAGATTCGTCCGTTGTGTCGAAGACCGTCCCATCGTCACGTCGTCCAGTGTACTCTACGGTAACCGTATCTCCAGTAACAATCGTCACGAGTACAAGACGGTCGTCGGAAGGATAAGGTCTGGCATCGGGCCGTCCGATGAACAATCGACCTGGCGCCGTCTCGAATCAGATTCGCGATAGCAGCACGTCCGGATCCTCGATTCCTTCGATCACCGTCTCCACGAACTGTCCCGCCGTCACGCCGTCGACCAGTCGGTGATCGTACGAGAACGAAAACCCGATCCGATCCCGAACCTCGAGCGATCCGTCGACCGCAACCGGTTTCTCCTCGATTCGGCCCACACCCAGGATCGCCGCCTCCGGATGCCGAATGATCGGCGTCCCGAACGTACCGTGGCCGCCGTGACTCCCCGTGTTCGTGATCGTGAACGTCCCACCCTGGAGGTCGGCCGGCGAAATCTCGCGATTCCGTGCCGCCTCCACCTTCGTCTCCAGCGCCTCCGCAACCTCCAGTAGCGACTTCTCGTCCACGTTCTTGATCACCGGGACAATCAGGCCCTCCTCGGTGTGCGTCGCCACCCCAACGTTGTAGGCCTGGTGTTTGATAATCTCGCCCGCCTCCATGTCGATCGACGCGTTAACGAGCGGAAACGCCTGCAACGCTGGCACGACCGCTTTCACCAGGATTGCCGTATACGTCACGTTCGCGTCGTGCTTGGCGTCGAGGCGCTCCTTCAGCGATACCAACTCGCCCGCATCCGCCTCGTATCCCGACGTCACGTGCGGAATCTCGCGCGCCGACCGCTGCATGTTCTCCGCAATCGTCCGCCGCAACCCGCGAAGCGGCTCGCGAACCGCGCCGTCCTCGGATTCGATATCCGTCTCCACCGGCTCGATATCCGTCGTTTCCGGCGTCGCGAGCGCGGTCGATTCGGCGGGCTCAGCCGGGGCGGATTCGAGATGCCGATCGACGTCCTCCCGGAGGACGCGACCGCCCGGACCCGTGCCGTCGACCGCCGACAGGTCGACGGACTGCTCGCGTGCATACCGGCGCGTCGACGGGGCCGCAAACACCCGCCCGTCGTCGGCAGCTTCGGTCGCAGCCGAGTCGCCAACCGTGGCGGTGGCGGATTTCTCGGCCGCCTGACCATCCTCGACTGCAGTCCCAGATTCGACACCCTCGGCTGCAGTCGCAGCCGCCTCCGGTTCGGTGGCTACCTCGCCGAACTCCTGTTGGCGCGGCGGATTCGCTGTCTCGAACGCCGCAATCACCTCCCCCACTTCCACGATGTCGCCCGGCTCCGCCACGATCTCCACCAGCGTCCCCGAACTCGGCGTCGGAATCTCCACCACCGCCTTGTCCGTCTCCACGTCGACAAGTGGATCGTCCTCGCGTACCTCATCACCCTCCGCACTGTACCACTCCACGATTTCGGCCTCCGTCAACCCCTCGCCGGGATCCGGGAGCCGAAACTCGAATCGCTGTGTGTGCTCAGAACTCATAGTCCATCACCGCCTCGATCGCATACGCCGCGCGCTGGTCGTCCGGCATGTACGCCCCCTCGGTCTGGTGGCCCGGGAAGTGCACGTCGTACCCCGTCGCCCGCTTGACCGGCGCGTGCAGGTGATCCAGAGCGTACTCGTTGATCAACGCCGAAATCTCCGCACCCAGCCCCAGCGTCCGCCGCGCTTCGTGCAACACCACGGCCCGGCCCGTCTTTTTCACTGACTCGAGAATCGTCTCTACGTCCAGCGGCGACAGCGTCCGCAAGTCCACGATCTCCACGTCGGCATCCACTGCATCCGCCGCCGTCTCCGCGTGCCGAACCATCGCCCCCCACGCGTACACCGTGACGTCCTCGCCGCGGCGTACGTACCGCGCCTCGTCGAGCGGCAGCGTGTAGGCCTCCTCGGGCACCGCCTCGGTGCCCTCGCGATAGATCTTCTTCGGCTCCAGAAACATCACCGGATCGTCGTGGCGAATCGACGCCGCCAGCAGGCCCTTGGTTTCGGCGGGCGTCGACGGCACCACCACCCGGACGCCCGGCGTGTGAATCAGGAACGTCTCGGTCGACTCCGAGTGATACTCGCTGGATTTGATGCCCCCACTGTACGGCATCCGCACCGTCAACGGCACCTCGAGCTGGCCGCCCGATCGCTCGTACATCTTCACGAGCGTGTACATGAACTGCCCGAAGGCGGGGTAGAAAAACCCCATAAACTGGATCTCGGGCACCACGCGCTCGCCGCGCATCGCCATCCCCACGGCGGTCCCGAGAATGGCGTTCTCCGACAGCGGCGTGTCGATCACGCGCGTCTCGCCGAACTCCTCGAGGAGCCCCTCGGTGGCGCGATACACACCACCGATCGGCCCGACGTCGTAGCCCAACAGCCGTACCGAGTCGTCGCGGTGCAACTCCTGGCGCAGGGTCTGGTTGACCGCCGTCACCAGGTTCATCTCCTCGGTCTGGGCGTCCGCTGCGGTCTCGACTGGCGAACTCATTGGAGGCCCTCCCCGGTGTAGTCGGTAAACGGATTCTCGCCCGCGAGTTCGGCCTGCAGTTCGTCGCGCTGGTGGGCGCGTTGCCAGCTCGTATCCTCAACGAGGTGGTGTTCGAACATGGTTTCTGGATCCGACACCGGCACCTCGCGCGCGCGGTTGACCGCCTCCTGGATGTCGTCACGGATGTTGTCGCGAAGTTCGTCGGGCTCGCCCTCGTCGAGGATGCCCTCGCGCAGGAGGAACGCCTCGAAGCGCTCGATGGGGTCCTTTCCTTCCCAGTATTGAGCCTCTTCGTCGCCGCGATAGACGCTTTCTTCGTCGGCGGTGTTGTGTTCGACCATGCGATAGGTGACTGCCTCGATGAAGGTGGGCCCCTCGCCGCGCCGGGCGCGTTCGACGGCCTCCTTCGAGCGTTCGTACACGGCGAGGACGTCGTTGCCGTCGACGCGGTCGTACGGGATGCCGTGGGCGACGGCCTTCTGGGCGAAGGTGTCGGCGGCGGTCTGGCGGTTGGCGGGCACCGAAATCGCCCACTGGTTGTTCTGACAGATGGTGACGGCGGGTGCGTCGAAGACGCCCGCGAAGTTGAGTGCCTCGTGGAAGTCGCCCTGGCTGGTTGAGCCGTCGCCGATGTACGACAGCGAGACGGCGGTATCGGCGTCGTCGCGGAAGCGATCCACCATGGCCGAGCCCACGGCGTTGGTGACATTGACCGCAAGCGGGACGTACACCGGAGTGAACGAAACCGGAAGCTCGCCCTCGGCCGGCAGGTGTTCGTCGATGGTTTCCGGTTCAGCTCCCATCAGTCCCGCGACGGCGCGATCCTTTGGCGCCCCCCAGTACAGCATCGCGGCGCTTTGTCGATACGAGGGGAAACACCAGTCACCCTCCTCGAGTGCAGCCGAGGAGCCGCAGGCAACGGCCTCCTCGCCGGTCGAACGGGCGATGATGCTGACCTCGCCCCGGCGTTGCATCGCGAGGGTTTTCTCGTCGAGGAGGCGAGTTTCGACCATCGTTTCGTACATCCGTTGCAGGGTCTCGTCGTCGACGTCGGGCGGGTCGCCGACGGGGTTGCCGTCCGGATCCAGCACCCGGTAAAATTCTTCCGACGGACGCTGCTCTTTCCACTGAACCATATCTGACTCATTCGGGGACGACGAAAAATACGTTTGGGGTCGCGCGTGCGTAGTGCTATATCCCGACCCAGATTTCTTGTTTTCCCGACTCGGGACTCTCCCATACGACTCAGCTGGATCCCCCACACGGCCGACTCGGATCTCTCATCGCCCGTCGAGTCGCCTGTTCCCGACGCGTACGAGAATGATCGCGAATGGAACCGCCGAAGGGGGGGGGCGCGTCCGCAGCTATCCTGCCACCCGACCGAATCACGTGGTTTATAAGCGTATGGGAATCATGAGGCATGTCCGCACTTCCTCCATTCGTTTATGCAACGGTAATTGGTACCACCTGACATGGCAACCAAAACGAGCAGCGAAGTCCGAACCGAAACGGGAACCATCGACTGGAAGATTGGTGCAGTCGGCGGAATTGCCGGGGCACTCGTCATGGGCGCACTGATGCTCTTCATGGACGAGGCGGTGATAGCGGTCGCGATCCCCTCGCTGTATTCGCTGGCACCGCCCGCGAGTATCCCCGTTGGAATGGGCGTTCACCTGTTCCACGGGGCAGTCCTCGGCGTGATTTTCGCCGGGATCGTACGCACCGCGGGAGTCGAATCGCCGACCACGATTACCGGACTCGGCATTGGATGGGGGGTCGTAACCTGGGTGGTTTTGGCCGCACTCCTCATGCCCGTCTGGCTGAGTACCGTCGGCTCCCCGGCCTCTCCGCCGTTTCCGAATTTCGCCGTTCCGTCGCTGCTTTGGCACGCCGTGTACGGTCTCGTCCTCGGGGGCGTATACGCCGGTCTCGAAAGCCGAAGCTAACCTGGAGACTCACTAGAACGGATCCTCGCATACGCATCTGCGTCGAGTATTCCCTGGCCTACTCGATCGATCACCCGTGTGTCCCCTGTCTGGAGTGTGTGAATGATTTGCACGTTACCGGTACCAGTATCCGACGAGGGCGAGACTCACGAGGTGAGCTTTTCCATGATCGCCGCTTCCACCCCATCGATGCTGGATGGATCGTCCCCTCCCTCCACGTGGATCGGTCGTTCCACAGGAACAGCCGACACGTACTATCTCTCCGCCGACACGTACCCCCGAATCGCAGCCACAGTACCTTCATCGCCATCACGTACCAACT
>JBKGZK010000034.1:0-22139 GCA_046545615.1 Natronomonas sp. | reverse complement strand
GCCGTCGAACTCAACCGACTCATCGAACTCGAAATGGAGGGTAGCCTCGGATAACAATGAGTGCGCAATTACCCGCTTCAATCGACGAGGCGACCGTTCGAGAAATTTCCGAAACGCTCGAGGAACCGGAGTGGCTCCTCGAAACCCGACTCGATGCGCTCGATGCACTTGAGGAACTCCCGTTCCCCGATGTTATCCACACGCCCGGCCGAACGTGGACCGATCTCTCGGATCTCGACTACGAGTCACTCGTCGACCCGCTCACGGCCTCGGAAACGAAGGACCAGGTCGGCCCAGACGACGTCGATGTCCTCCCGTTCGCCGAAGCACTCGATGAACACGGGGATCTCCTCGAAACCCACTTCGGTAGCGTCGTGGATCCGACCACGAACTACCTGACGGCGCTATCGACGGCCCTGTTTACGACTGGAACGGTTGTCCACGTCCCCGAGGGCGTCGCCGCCGAGGACGTGACGATCCGAACCAGGATGAACTCCCGATCGCTGTTCAACTACACCCTCGTGGTCACCGAAGAATCGTCGTCCGTGACGATTCTTGAGCGGCAGGAAACCGGGGAATCCGTGGACGACGATCGATATTACAGCGGAATCGTCGAACTCATAGCTGCAGAAAACAGCTACGTTCAGTACGGGAACCTCCAGGATCTCGACGAATCTACCTACAGCTATACGCTGAAGGAAGCCGTCACCGACAGTTACGCGACGGCGAACTGGATCGACTGTAACGTCGGCTCGAAATTGACGAAAACGTCGGTGGAAACCCATCTCGACGGGGACGCCTCGGAGTCGAAAATCGTCGGTGCCTTCTACGGACACGGCGATCAGCACTTCGACATCGACGCTCGCGTGTGGCACAACGGTGAGCATACGAGTGCGGACCTCGTGACGCGGGGCGTCGTCGACGACCGAGCGAGATCGGTCTACGAAGGCGTGCAGAACGTGGGAAGGGAAGCATGGGATACCAACTCCTATCAACGCGAGAACACGCTGATGTTGAGCGACGAATCGGAGGCCGACGCGAGCCCAAAGCTCATCATCAACAACCACGACACTGAAGCCTCACACAGTGCGACGGTGGGCCAGGTCTCCGAAGAGGACATGTTCTACATGACATCCCGAAGCATCGGCGAGCGCGTCGCAAAGAACATGCTCGTCGAGGGATTCTACGTGCCGGTCCTTGAGGAGATCGAAGTCGACGAGCTTCGAGACGACTTCCAGGACCGCATCCGTCAGCGGCTCCGAGATCGATAAGGCACACCGCTACGGTCTGTATTTCCATCGACACTGAATTGTCGAGAGAGTTCCGGACGACGAACACGCTTATGGGCGCTCGTCACCGAGGAAGTGACATGTGTGCCGTCGTGAGGTGTTCGGCGTGAGTCTCTCCTCGTCGCTTTCGTCGGATCACCAGCTCGCCCGCCTGTTACAGATCGGTATGGTCCTCGAGGAAGTGGTTGAAGCACGCGCCTACAAACACTACGAGTCGCTCGACGCGACTGATATCGACGAGGACGTCCAGGAGTTACTGTCTGAGGCTGCGGCCGAATCGGCGGAGCATCGAAAACGACTCGAGGATCTGGTCGACGAACTCGACGCAGAACCCGTCGGCTACGAGGAAATCGAACGTCTCGTCGCGGATCGATACGAGGCCGATTCCGATACCGACGGCGTGCTGTACGATCAGCTCTGTAACGAGGAGACGGCCTACAAGTTCTACGACGATTTACTAGAGGCGATTGATCATTCCGAGTCACGATTTAGTATCGATCGTGAGCGTCTGCGATCGATTCTCGAGGGGATTCGCGAGGAGGAAAAAGAGGGCGCCGAAGAGGTTACCGAACTCATGGAGGCGCGGGCATGAATACACAGGAACAGTATCTCAAGGCGATCTACCTCGTCCAGAAGCAATCGGATGGGCCGGCGTCGACGGGAGAGATCGCGGACGTGCTGGGTGTGAGTCCGGCAAGCGCCAACGAGATGATCGGCAAGCTCGAAAAGCAGGGTGTCGCCGACCACGAGAAGTACAAGGGTGTCTCACTTACAAACGATGGAATACGACGGGCTCGCGAAGGATTGCAAACGTACTGCGTCATCGAACGGTTCCTCTGGGAGGTCCTCGGCGTCGAGGAGTTCAGGGAGGAGGCGACACAGCTCGAAAGCGTCATCGACGAGACGGTCGCCGACCGACTCGATACGATCATCGATCGGGACCCATCTTGTCCGGACTGTTTCGATGCCGAGGAGGATGCGTGCTCGTTGCTCGAAATCGAACTCGAGTCCGAGCCTGCGGACTGATTCTCGAAGTGTTCAAGTACGGCGGAACGATACCATAGGTCGAAGCCCCGTGGTGTAGCGGCCAATCATAATGGCCTTTGGAGCCATTGACGGCGGTTCGAATCCGCCCGGGGCTATTTCCGTACAAACGCGACGATCGGAGCGAGGAGCCTGCTCGATTCAACGCCACGCTCCAAAACAGACCGAGGTAGCTATAACCAGGCAGCGTCCCACCGGGTGGGTTTCGAGCGATTACCACAGTTCGAACACTCGATTCGCCCCATCGTATCCATGCCGGTATCGATCGATCCACAGTTGTCGCAATAATACCCGTAAGCCGTCTCGCCCTCCGGGTCTGTGTAGACCGGATGGATCGAATCCAGCGTTCCTCGTGTGACATCGGTGCGATCCACGTACAGGGTGCGGTCATCGGGGCCCGCAATTGCTTCGAATTCGCTTTGGTCGTCAGTAACGTAGAGAATCTCGACGTGGTCGACGCCGTCAATTTCGACGGTGTCTTCACCAACTTTCGTCAGCCCACGCTCCTCGTAAAATGCAATGCCCTCGGGATTGTCGGCGATGACGTGTCCCCGAATTGTTGTGGCCCCCGCGTCTTCGAGGGCTTCGACAGTCGCGGTGTAGAGTTCGTCTCCCACTCCCTCGGTCCGGTAGAGCGGATCGACGTGAATCCAGAGGATGTCTGCGGTGCCGTCGATAAGGATACTTTCCGAAAAGCCGATCAGATCGCCGTCACGCTCTGCGACGAGCAACAGGACGTCATCGTCGCCGAGTTTGGTCTCGAACGTCGCGTCGTCGTACCACTTGTCGACCGCATTTTCGATCGTCGACGGAGACAGAGAGTAGGATGCAGCCATCGACCGTTCCGCAATGTCTCGTATTTCACCGGTAACATCCGGTGTCGCGTTCCGAATTTCCATGGATAACGATCAGGGTCGAACGACAATAAAAGCGATTGTAGGCCCCAAATATTGTACGAGTGACCAGCTATCCCGGATGTGAAAAAAAATTGCTGGCGTGGAGGCCCGCGATGCTACGAACTTCGGTCCTGGTATCGGACCGGGACGTAATCACGAATAGAGGCCGGGAGCGTCCCGAAGACCACCGGAACCAGATTCACGATGTGGCGACGCAGGATGGTGTAGACAGCTGCGACGACGAGTGCCGCCGCGATGATAGTCGGGAAGGGACCATCGAGAAGGAAATAGAGGGGGACGCCAATCCCTGAAGCGATGACGAGGTCTCCTGGGGAACCGTCGTACCCGAGACCCCGCCGCGGGGCGATCCAAGTGCGAGAGACGTGATCGTACACGGCTCGCTCCGAGTTTCCTTCCCACGGACGGAGCTCCAAACCCCCGCCGTAGATGTCCATCCGGCAGTGTATCGCTGCACCTACGAGGGCGAAGGCAACGCCTACGGTGACTGGCGTGGGGAACGCGAACGCCACGACGGTTACCGGAAGGGCAGCGATCGGATAGAGGGTGGGAAAGTGTAACGTCCGGCGGTGGCCCACGTACATATCGAGATCGGGCAATAAACTGCCCACGATTGCGCCGACGAGTGCAAAGGTACTCACCTCGGGAGCGAAGAATAAAAGCGGCGCTGTGATCGCAATCCCCACCAGGACGTGCGTCGGCAGCATCATATACCCGAGGTAAAGCCATTCAGGTATTTAAATTCGTCGTGGGAACCATAGACAATCGGGTTTGAGATGGCAGGAGGACGCAGGAGTCTGGGTATTGCGTCAAATGGTTTCGTCGACACGTTTATAAGGCGTTTGGCAGGGCGGTCCGTCGGCGAATTCGAATATTCGACGTTCGCCGAGACAGATCAACGACGAGGACCGGGTGCCGAAGCCGTCTCCGTGGAGACAGACTCCATAATCGTGATCCCCCAGAAGGTCGCCCGCACGAGCGATCCAGCCCGTCGCATCTTCACCCTCTCTCGGTTCGAGTTCTGCCCACACGTCCGCGGCGTTCTCGGCCTGTCTGTTCCCGACGTCCGGTCGGTCCGTCGGGACGAACCAGTCCCCATCGATCCCGACGTTGACGATGATGTGGACGCCGGGATCAAGCGACCTCGTCCGATCGGCCCGTCCGTGTTCGACCAGGTGGCAATCCGACTCGTCCGCTACGAGGAGGTGAAACGGTTCGTAGGTGCGTCTTTCGAGTTCGCGTGCGACGTGGTCGATAGCCTCGCTGGCACTCGATTTCGAAAGTGCATCGTCGACGAGTAGCCCCCGTGACCGTTCTCCCTTCCCGACAACCCAGCGATTGGTAATCGCAACGAGCACACCGTGTTCGTTGTATCCAAGCCACGTGCCGCCAGCCCTTTCGTCCCTGGGTGCAAGGACTCGTGGATCCTCGTCTCGAATCGTCGGCGGGCTCGACGGGCGATCGGTCGACTCGTCGCGGTTGGCCGCCACACAGATCGGCACGTCGTCGAAAACCTGCCAGGCGACGATGAGTGTGCACACGAGCGTTCGTATGCATCGGATATTGTAAGCTCTTATGACAGAGGATTACGTCGTCCGTTCGGTCCGCAGTCTGTGGGTTCCACCACATCGGCTACCTCCCTCATAGTTCGTCGTCCGGGACGTATGATGGCCGCCGGCATCGGTGTCGGCGAAATTCAGAATTCACCGAGACGCGACTGGTCGCCAGTATCCTCGACGAGATCGACGGCGGCGTCAATCGCGGCCTCGAATCTGTCCACTTGGTTCGGATCGTACAGTGTCGCCGCAGGATGTACGCAAACGAGAACCCGACGGGGCGTTCCCCCGATACGGACATCGGACACCGTTCCGGCCTCCGCAGAGACTGCGACAGATCGCTCGAGGAGATGTTCCGTCGGGACCTTTCCGAGCGCAACCACAACGACGGGATCAACTGCTTCGATTTCTGTTTCGAGGTACGACCGACAGTTGGCCAGTTCGTCGGTTGTCGGATTCCGGTTGTTCGGCGGGCGGCACCGGACACAGTTCGTGATCCGAACGTCGGCACGAGCCAGTCCTCGATCCCGGAGCGTCGTGGTGAGGACGTCACCGGACCGTCCGACGAACGGCTTACCCTCGCGGTCCTCCGTTTCGCCGGGAGCTTCGCCGACGAACATGATATCCGCGTCCACTGGGCCGACGCCGTTGACGATGCGGCGACGAGAAGCACACAGCTCTTCGCATCGAACACAGTCGTGCACGTCGACCTCCTCACGACTCATACGCCACACTCGGGGTGGGTCGTGTTAATTTCGACGAAACGAGTCGGCTGCCGATGCAGCGAGTTTGGCGACACGTAGTGGCTCCGGTCGCCCGTTAGACGAGTATGCTCGAACGAGTGCCGTCGTTTTGTCTTCGTCTAAGCCGACCGATCGAACGAAAAGGGGCCCGTTTGAAGTTTCTATCTCTCGACGGGACGGTAGTGAACCGTACAGGTCCAGTCGACGGTCCAGGGCGTCACCGTCGAAGGCTTCTTCGAGCGCCCGTTCTAGACCAGGACTTTCCTCGTAGGAGATAGCGATGATCGGACGATCGAGCATGGAAGCGAGTCTACGTATATCCACCAGATTGTACCATGCCAGTGCGATTCCCGAGACGAAAACGAACCGAACGTCCGGGCGATCCAGTCTGTCCCAGCACTTCTGGATGGCCTCGGTCGCATCGAGCCCACCGACCTCGATGGTCCCGAATACGATGTCGTCAACTACGCGGTCTGCGGTGACCACTGCTCCCCCGAGCGTGCTCGAGACGTCAGTGTCGCTTTGGCCGCGGTACGATTCCGCGATCCCGAGTGCTCTGCGTCCCGGTTTCACTGGGTGTCGATCTCTTCGTACGTTTCGAGGAGGTCGTCGCTCGAGGCGTCACCGTATTCGAAGGCGAGTTCACCCTCGTAATCGTCGGTACGTTCGACGGTTTCGTCGTCGACATCCCGATCGACGCGCTGTGACTCTTGTTCCGATTCGTCGTAGCTCCCGAACCCCATGATTCATCTGATAGTACGGGTTCCGAAACCGTAAAATCAACGCCGTCACGCTGAAGCAACCGGGGCTTGAGTGAGAAATATGCACGTGACCAACGTGACGGCCGACGCGGAGACCTTTACCTGTAATGCATATCTTGTCGAGGGCGAACGGACCGCGCTCGTCGATGCCGGGGCAATGAGCGGTGTAGTCGACGTCATTCAGACACACGCGAACGACCTCGACGTCGTCGTACTCACCCATCAGCACGGCGATCACGTCGGGGAACTCGACGCCGTGTTGGACGCGTTTGACGTCCCACTCTACGCATACGCCACACATCCGAATCGTAGCCACGAACTCGAAGACGGTGACCAGATCTTTCTCGGTGACGAAGTCTTCGACGTCGTGTACACGCCCGGTCACGCCGACGACCACGTCTCCTTCGTCTCGGAGACCACGCTCTTCAGCGGCGACGTCGTGGTCCACGACGACGGGGCGTTCGATTACGGGAGCTTCGGTCGGACGGACATGCCCGGTCAGTCACGCGAACGACTGATCGAATCGATCCAGACCCTGCTGTCTCGAATGCCGGACGGCGTCGAGCATATGTACGCCGGACATGGGGACGAGTTCCACGGGGACGTCCGAGACGTCGTGGAGATGGCTCTCGAGCGTGCCGAAAAACGTGAGCCAAAATACCCCGATGGATGACGGCTCGTGATGACGAACGGTCTACGGGGTGATCACGAGTTTGCCGAGGAAACTGTCTTCCATGACAGCGCGCTGGGCCTCGGCAGCCTCGTCGAGGTCGTACGTCTGGGCCAGCTCGATCGAGAGTAATCCGGCGTCCATGAGGTGGGCCACGCCACTCAGCGGGACGCGGAGATCTGGCGTGTTAAACATACTCATAAAGTGATATGTTACGTCTTTCGAACGTGCAGCGCCGTCGTTGGTGAATGCGGGATCCGGACTGTTTTCGCCGATCCCCACCACCGTCGCCCTTGGCGCGGCGACGTCGGCATCGAACTGCAGGTAGTCGTCGAGTCGGTGATCGAGTATCGCATCGACGCCGCCGCCCGACGCTTCGAGCACCGCGTCCGCGAGATCGTCCCGATCGTAATCCAAGATCGTATCGGCTCCGAGGCCCTCGACAGTGCCGTGATATTCGGGTGCCGCCGTGGTGATCACGTCCGCAGTGACGGCATTTGCAACCTGCACGGCGGCGTGTCCGACACCACCCGAACCGCCGTGGATCAGGCACGATTCGGCCGGGTCGAGGTCGGCGTGGTCAATGAGTGCGACCCAGGCGGTACAGGCGGCTACTCCAGCCCCACCGGCTTCGACGAGGTCGGCTCCATCGGGAACGGGGACGACGCGGTCGTCCGGAATGGTTGCAAACTCGGCATAGGCCCCTTGCTGGGTTGCGTTTCCAATCCCCGTTCCGTAAACGCGGTCGCCAACCTCGAAATCCTCGACGAACTCGCCGATTTCTACCACGACGCCCGACACGTCGACGCCCGGCGTAAACGGGAGTCCGACAGGGGTATACGATCCGTCACGAAAGTACGTGTCTACGGGATTGACGCCTGCCCCGGCGACTTCTACGAGCAGTTCGTGTCCGCCAGGTGACGGGCGTTCAATTTCGACGACGTCGAGGACCGATTCATCTCCGTGTTCAGACAGACTGACAGCTTCCATGTCCAGAATAGCGTCGTCCCGGGTAATAAACGTACGTCTCTCTGTGTGCGCAGTGCAAGACGTGAAAACCAGAGGCCCGGATCAGGCAGCTCGTCGTTCCTTGGCCTTGGGGCGGAGGTTTCCGTAGCCACACTTTCGACATCGCTCGGCCCGTTGTGGATTGCGGGCGTTACACCGCATACATATCATTTTATCGAGCGTGCGTTTCTCCGCCGTCTCGAATGAAGCCATATCATACTCGAAGTCGTGACCGCGGATAAATCTGACCGTTCGCGTTCGCTTCCTGTTCGAATCCAGAACGAAATCACATCGAATATACGCGTCCACCTCGGATTCCCTCTTCATGAGGGCCTACGCCCCAGGCAGCATCACGGGGCTGTTCGCTCCCGCCGAAGAGACGGACGCATCCTACGGAGCGAGTTTTGCCGTCGAAGACGGGGTCGTGGTTTCTGTCCGGTCGGCCGACCGCTCAAGCGTTACGATCGACGGCACCGAAACAAGCTTCGAACCGGTTACGGGGGTGCTCTCGCGCCTCGACGTCACCGCAACCGTCGACATCCAGCTCGAGGTGCCGTTGGGAAACGGCTTCGGTGCGAGCGGAGCCGCCACGCTGGCGACAGCACTTGCCGCGAACGAGACCTTCGATCTCGGACGCTCGCGCGATGAACTCGTCGGGGCGGCCCATCGAGCGGAACTCGACGCAGGTACCGGACAAGGTGACGTATTCATACAGGAACGCGGTGGCGTTCTCTGGAGTGCTGGAGAAGAGATTCACCGGCGCGAACCGCAACTCACCATCGAGTACGCCTCCGGAGGAGGTATCGACACGAAAGAATTACTCGACGACGACACGTTCCTTGAGGAAGCCCGTCGGTACGGACTGAAACAGCTCGAAGGACTGGGCGAAACGCCGTGCGTCACGGACATCGTATCGCGTTCCCGAACGTTCGTCCGAGAACTCGACCTGACGACCCCGTACGTCCGTCGGGAACTGGATCGTGTCGAATCGGCTGGTGGGACCGGAAGTATGGCGCTGTTTGGAGAAACCGTCTTCGCGGTTGGCGTCGAGGACGTGCTTCCAAATCGGACGACGATTTCGAACGAGGGTGCCCGACTTATCGACGGCGACGGGCGATGACCGCATACTGTAATGGGAGAGGATCCGTCGAATCTCCCGATACCGTTTGACCGGCCTCTGGACCTACGTCCTTTCGGATCATGTCCGAATTTTGATGGAAATCAGACGTCTTCCATCACGCGAATCGAACAGTTGTGTCCGGTTTCGTCGGCGTGGGTTTCGGCTCGCGATTCGGCCGCGACTCGCGATGGGTGGAAGCCAATTCGGGCACAGGATTCACAGTATATTTCGTACATTTCTTCTGGTGCTGTATCTCACCATTGGATTAGACACTAATAATTATGATGGTTCGTGCAACGACGACGCGTCGCGAGCGATCCGGTTCGTTAACCACCCAAATTTTCGACGTATACGGTAGGTTTTGATCGGGAACTCTTAACGATTGCTCATCGTTGGTCCGGAATATCGGTACAATCACGGAGTTCAGTCGGTGCCTAACCGCAACCCAAGTCCCGAATGAGTTCGCGTTTTCGGTTCATTTTTCGTCCGTGGTCCATCAGGACGGCTCCGCACTGACCCCATGTGGTAGCTGGGGCTTGAATGGGCCGCGACACCAACAAGCGAAATGGGAACTCGTCGGACATTGTAATCGTTTGTAGTCTCCGACCCTTTCGGGGACTCAACAAAATTCGTCTATGGATTATTGGATTCGCATCGAGAGTCGTTTGCGACGCTATCGAGTCCACCTCGACAGACAATCCCTGTCTGATATCGGGGGGAGTCAGGCCTTGTGAGTGAAAATAAACGCCTGATCGCCCTCGACGCCCACGCAGAGGTCGAGTTGCTTTGAGAGATTAAGGCTCGTGGGATTTTGCTTGCATACGACGAGATCGTCGAACGGCTCGGCACAGGCCGGACAGGCCACTGCCACGGTGTTCTGGTAGGACTTAATTGCCTCGTTCTCTTCTCTGGGTGTCAGCGACGCCAGTAGTTCGTCCGTGTCGACGTCCATACGTGTGGAACCGACCCGTTCCCTCTTGAATCCCCGTGATGGTTCGTCCGCTGTGCGAATTCAGTCGTCCGACTCCAAACCACGGATCCAGACGTTCGAAACGGAATCCCCGGTCGGTGGAGTGTGGTCGACGTCTTCCAGTGTGGCCCGTTTACTCATGTAGATTAATCAGGTGTGCACCGCACTTAAGCTTTCGTTGGTATTGTCGGTTAATGAATTAAATAATATAAATTATTTATCTATCGAGTGTTTTAGACGAGATAAATATGGATGATCGTTAAAATATCATCGTCTTGATTGCAATCGAATACCCTTGCCGACGACAAACGGACACGTGTCGTATCGGGGAGAGTATCCGATGTTGACATAGCCGGATTATTTATTGGGATACGGACGGTTAGAGCAGTCATGGGGACCCGGCCGGGCAGGCGGGCACAGACGTCACCCGTAGGTATCGCGCTCATCATCGGGATTACGCTTACGGGAGCGACTGCCATCGTCGTTTTCGGTGGGGCAGCCCTCGATGATACCCAACAGGAAAGCCAGGTTTCACAGGCAGAACAGGCACTGACACAGTTCGACTCCAAGGTTGCACAGGTCGCACTCGGCGAGGCCAGTTCCCAGCACGTAGATCTCGGGGAAGGAGACGGTTCCTATCGCGTCGATCCAGACGCCGGGAACGTCCGAATCGTCCATCGTAACTACACGGGAAATGAAGAAGGCAAGGACGAAGAGGTATACAACGGTTCGCTCGGAGCCGTCGTATACGAATCCGGGGGCACGCAGCTCGCCTACCAGGGAGGTGGCGTCTGGCGACTCGACGAATCGGGCGCAGCGCGCGTTATCTCACCACCGGAGTTTCACTACCGGGGAGCGACACTCACGTTCCCGATCATTACGGTATCGGACGGCGGTGGATCCGGGGATCGCTCGGTTCGCGTCTCTAAACCGTCGACGACCACGATCTACCCCGATTCGTCGCAACCCTACGAGGACCCAAACGAGGTCTACGCCAATCCGGTTTCGAACGGGACGATGGTCGTCGAGATTGAATCCGACTACTGCGAAGGATGGCGTTCGTATTTCATCTCTAGATCGGATGGAACCATCTCTGAATGCGAAAACGGCGTTATCGAGGCGTCGCTCGAAACCTTCGGCGATCGGGGCGATCTCGCAATTTCCGGTGGCACCATCTCGCCCCGAGGTGTCGGAGAACTCAAGGATTCGACGATTACGTTCGAACAGGGCGACGACAGCTCAGATTTCAACAATTTCGCCTGGTCGATGTACGGCGAAGACGACGATGGGAACCAGTTCGAAGTGTACGTAGAGAGGCCCTCAGGTGGCGGCAACATGGACGTCGGCGACTCACTTCGCGTGATCATGTATTTCAGCGATGACGGGGGCGATACTTACGAAACTTGGGTCAACGAAACCGCCTTCGAGGTTCAAGAGACGAATGACGACATTCAGTACGTCACCGTCGACATGCTCGGTGAGGCGGAAATGGAACGTAATGACAGTCAAACGAACCAAATGTACTACGACGACGGCGAAACCTATGAAAACGTCGTCGTCAGCCTCGATAGCCCGGAACCGATCGAAAACGTGACTCGCGAGTATTTTTCGAGACTGTCCGACATCGACCTCGAGACTGACGAGAAGGCTGCCTCAAGCATGGGAGACAGTTCGACCTGGTCGTTCGACTACGACGGCGACGGACGGGTCATTACGTACCTCCACGTGACCGAAAACGACGTCGAAATCAAACTCGACTGACGTTTCCTCGATAGATACGTCGACCGACGATCAGCTGATTTCGACCTGCATGCGTACGTGCGCGACGTGAATCACGTCGGTATCGAACGTACACACGACTACGGAATCGTCTCCAGTTGCCGCTTCGACACTACAGGGATCAGTTTCCCACTCCAGTTGCTCCTCGAAGTACTCCTTCCAAATATTCGCTCGATCTTCGGCAGTCTGGAGTCGAATCCGGACAGGCTGTCCGCCCGATCCCTCGTCGAGAGTCTCGACGGTGTTTGTCTGCGCCCGGACCAGGACGGTCGTCGTTCCACCGATTGCCTGTCCGCTGCCACGGGGTTCGATGTACCTGAGCACCGTCCGATCCTCGTCGAAAATGAGGTCGGGTTCTCGCAACATCACACCTGCGCCCTCGCCCGACGTCCTGATGACGGCACCCGACTCGTAGACGATCCGTTCTGATCCGCCCGTGGAATATTCGATGGAAACGGGGTTGAGTCTCGTCTCACCGTCCGGGTCGTCGGTACGATTGGTCACGAGCGGATAGTTTCGCGAGGTCGAAAGCTGGCCGCCGGCGATCCGAATCTCCGTGGCACGGCTCGGTGCCTCTGCCCGACCAAGTTGCTGGAAGTTGTCGGCGAGGACGTCGAACGCACGTTCGGCGTTGTTGATTCGTTCGGTGTCACGGGTGTCGGTGAGTCCCGACATTCCCCCCACGTACACGATTCCCACCGTCGTCACGATCAACGAAAAGACGAGGATGAACCCGAGTACCTCACTCACGCCCCGGTCAGCCATTTCTCATCACCAGTATGTCAGGATCGTGATCCAGTGACACAATGACGCGTCCGCCACCGATGTTCGCCGCCTGGATTTCGGTCTCGACCGCGAGACCAATCTCGACACTCACGTCGGGGTCGGCCGTCGAAAGCTCCAGATACGTATCTGTTGGACCCGCATCGTCGGTCCTGACGTAAATCGAATACGGCGACCCGACGACCCTTTCAGGTAGATCGCGGGTTATGGTCACGTTTCGATCCTCCCCGGCTCGGGCGAGTCTGTCGGCCGCCCCGACGTCCCCTGCGAGCTGCTGGCCGACGACCTGGAGTTCGCTTCGTGTCGTCATTTCTCGCTGGTCGTCGACGAACCCGCTTGCGGCCAATATCAGGCCGGCCACGAGGAGCGTCCCGATTCCCAGCGTCAACGCGTAGGCGAATACGGGCGACACGCCGCGGTCGTCGGGTGATGTTACATTCGCCATACGGTTACCTCCACCCGGACGACGCTGTACACGGGATCGGACACTGTATCGTCCTCGGGTACCGGAATGCAGTCCTCGTGTTCGAGGTCCGCTACAGTGGAACTCGATCCCGGCGAGGACACCGGATCGTCGTCGTACACGATAACCGTTCGGCTCGCCGTCACCGCGTTGTCGCTCGGGTTGCCGTGTTCGACCATCGGTACAGAATCGCCACCACCTTCCGGGTGGAGTTCGACGTTGAGCGCGATCCCGGTTCCGAACGAACGATTCAGGATCCGACCGAAGGCATGTGATGGATTTCGGTTGGTGTAGACAGGCGGGACGTCGGCGTCGTAAAACCCTGGCGCGTCGGTGTCGACGTCACAGTACAGTACCGCTTCTTTGAGGGCACTCATCTCGGTTCCGTCGACATCGACCGACGTCTCTGCTGCAGCCGCGAGCGCTCCGGCGGCAACCGACTGTTGTTGGTTTTCGATGTGTTGATTCGAGGTACTCGCCGATAGTGGGGTCACGGCCGTCACTTGGAGGGCAAACAACAGCGCGGAGACGATAATAATCGCAGCGACAATTGCCTCCAACGTGTAGGCCTGTCCGCGCATCAGTACACCACCACCCGGAGTGTGAAGTCGCAGGCGGTCGCATCCTCGATATCACACCCGTCGAGCGTGACGACTCGACGGGCGACCGTCGTCGACGTCCCATCGGGAGGCGAGTTGCCGACACGTTCGTGAACCGTGGCAGTCCCTTCGCGGTCGTACCGGAGGAGTTCGACGGACATGTCCAACCGCTCCGAGATACCGAGATGTTCGTGGGTCGTATTGCCGGAAAATCCACACGTGTCGGGAATTTCGTCGTCCGCAACCTCATCGAAGAACGCCGTTACACACGAATCCTGGACGACGTATGGTTCGGCTGGATCGCCGAGGGCCCCTTCGGCAAGATGGCTTGCGATCCGGTCGGCCGCGGCCGTGTGATCCTGGGTTCCATCGACGAACGGACCTGTGAGTGTGGGGACGAAGGCGAACACGAAGGCCACCGCGAGTAAAAATACGCCCATCGCGATGGCAAAATCGAGCGTCGTCTGTGCCCTCGTTCGGTCAGACATCGTATCAGATTACCATGAACACGACGAGTGCGAGTGTCGGAAGCGTTACGACGTACTTCAATCCCGCCATGATAGACACATCTCGGATGTACCCCGCGATGAGCCCGGACATGATCGCCTGGATCGTGACTGCATGGAAGAACAACAACGTCAACATCTCTGCGTCGAGGCCCCCACCGAACTCCATCCCTCCCGCGTCGCTTCCAGTATCCGCCGTGTTGACGAGTCCGGCCATGGTATCGAGAAACTCGACTTTCAACAGGGCCATGACCCCGAGCAATGTCACAAAGGTCATGATGATGATCACCATCTGCATCCTGGTTCGTGAAATGCGTTCACGTTCGATGTCGTCCTGGTTCTCCGAGGCCTGGGCCGCAGTCGACAGGACTTGCGTGATCTGACTAGAGGCCTCCTGGGCCTTCGAGATGAGTTTGATCGTGCGTGCAAGCCGAGGAACGTGATACTTGTTGTTGAACTCCCGGAGTGCTGTTTTGAGACTCGTCCCGTAGTTTACCTTCGCGTACATCGTCTCGAATTCGTCCGATAGCTTTCCGGAAGAGGTATCGCTCACTACTTTCATCGATTCCAGAAGCGTCATCCCGGTATCGTTCGCACTCGAAAGCTTCCGGAGATTGTCCGAGAGGTGGTTCGTAATCGAGAGTCGAGACCGGACGTTCCACTCGTGGAAAATCGCAAGCGGAATGCCGTTGAGGTACAGGGGGAGATACACCCAGAAAGCAGTAGCCCTGACGGGTGCCCGAACGAATCCGTCGTAGCTCGTGGGTGCGTAGCCGGCCCCGACAGACAGCCCGAGCAGGACGACGGAGGCTGGCACGGTGATGATGAGAACAGCGAGGGGAACGTCCCTGAAAAACAGGTGGGGCCGTTTCATGAAGTTGAGCGTCACGAACGTCCCCTCCTTCGATTCGATCCGATCAAACACGGCCGTCCCGTCGGAGAAGCGTTCGACGATGCCTAGGTCAAACAGTCCACCAGATTCCTCGACGATCTCGCCGGACTCGTCGCGGAGATATCCGTCGCCCACTTCGTCCTGAACGACCGTTGAAACCAACACGAGAAAGCCCACCCCGACGAGCGGGATCAACGCGTACACGGTCACGTATAACAACCTATCTTGCGCTTCGCCCATCATCGACATGATGACTAGGATGATGATGAGTAGGAGTGGAAATAACGACAACGTCATGTACATTTCGCCGAAGAGTTCGAGGGTTTCGAGGACGGTCTCCTGTTCCTGCTTCGATGTCCGCATGTGCTTTTCCTTTTGATCCTCGAGGAACCGTTGCATGTCACCCCCGGAATTGATGATCGAGAGCATGTCCGTCAGAAACTGGGCAAGCTCGTCCGAAGGGGTTTGAAGCGCCTGGTTGCGGATCGCGGTCCTGTAGTCGGTATCGAAGTACTCGGTCTCGAGGACGATCGATTCGAATTCTTTCGATACCTCGCCGTATGTATCCTCGGCCTTCGCCATTGCCTGGAGGATTTCAAGTTGATTGAGTCCACCAACCGACAGGGCGTACATGAACGACACCGAATCCGAGAGTAACACGTTGATCTCCCGCTCGCGGGAATCTGTAATGAAGTACGGAATCGCGATCATCGATCCGAATCCGAGGCCGAACCCTATCGATCCGAACACGAGCCCGGTGACCAGTATGATGAAGGGGAATTTCAGATCGTTTACAATTGTTAAATACGGTTCGGGAAGGGCCAACCCGAGGAACGTCGGTGGTTCCGTAAACAGGAACGTGACGAGCGACCAGCCCGCGACCATGCCGAGTAGCCACAGCATAGCGCCCAGGAGCACTCCCATACCGAGTGATTTCGCGAGATACATCTCGACGGTGTTCGGAATCCGGGCCGCTGCGAGCTTCGACTCGACGGTAGCAACGAAATCCGAATTCGACCCAAAAATCCGGCGCGAGAGGGGGTAAAAGATGTCTCCAAAGGCGTTCGTCTCGTCCGAAGATCGACGACCGGGAACGTCGAAGCTCATATTACGTCCCGTCGTCGCTGTCTCGGTATTCCGAGGCGAAATCCGATTCGTCCGCCCCCGTATCGTCGGTCACGTCGGTGTCATCGTTTTTGCGACCAGTGGTGCCGTCGGGTTTCCATCCAATGTCGTCGTCTTCGACCACGTCATCGGCCCGTCCATCCTCACGATATCGCCCCGGTTGCGGTATGTCTTCATTACTATCTTCATTGTCCGCTTGAGGGTTGATATCGGTATCACCCTCGCTGTCACGAATTTCTTCGTCGCCGACTCCGACTGCATCCCCGTCGTCACCGATCCGTCCACCCCCACGGTCGTCGGCGTCCGCTTCACTGACGTCGAATAATGAACCTGCGTCGGAATCCGCGACGGAATCTCGGTCGTCAGTCTCGAATGGATTAGGGGATCCCTCTCCTCCATCTGCGGTCGTTTCGAACGAACCGGGCTGGTCTGACGTCCCCACCTCGATGTCAGGTTCCTCCTCGATGTCGAGCAGGTCCATGAGGTCGTCGTCGGAGGATTCGCCGCGGTACCGATCGAGAAGGTCTTTGGCATCGTCCAGTTTCGCACGGACCTCTCTGAGTTCTTCCTCACCGGGGGATGGTCGCGGGACCATCGCCTCCATCTCCGGATCGATGTCGATCTCGACGGACTCCATCTCCCGGAGATCCTCGAGTGACCGTTCGAGTTGATCGTTGGCGATGAGTGTCAGTATCGTCTCCGGATCGTTGATGAACGCCTGGAGCGTCGCGGCAACTTGCGTATATGTGTTCAACCCCCGTTCGATGAGGTAGGAGAGAACAATTTCGCGGGCGAATACGGCTTCTTCCAGTTCGGACGTGGACCAGCCGCGGTCGAACCGTATCTCTTCGAGAACGTTTGAATCTCCGAGTTTCAGGTATTCGTCCGTTTCTGCCTGCCACTGGTAAATGTCCTGAACGTTGATTTCGTCGTTCTCCGGGTCGTAATGATTTATCTCGGTCAACGCCTTCGTCCGTCGGACTTTGGTTCCATCTACCCGGGTCTGTGTCTGGATCGAGACGAGATCCAGGGCGGTAAACATCGTCTTGGAGACGTTGATTGGATCGGTCGTAAATCGCTTTATGACCTCCCCGACGCTGTCCGCGTGAAATGTCGTCAACGTGGTGTGTCCGGTGGACATGACCTGGAAAGCGGTCCGACCCTCTTCACCGCGGATTTCGCCCATGACGATGTATTCCGGTCGCTGGCGGAGTGCCGCTTCGAGCAGATCGAACTCGTCGACGTCGCCCCGGTCGTCACCCGAAAAAGATGGCCTCGTCACCGAGGCGATCCAGTTACGTTGTGGCAGTTCGACTTCGCGCGTGTCCTCTATCGAGACGATCTTCGCTTTCGACGGAATGAAAAGCGAGACGGCATTCAACGACGTCGTCTTTCCCGAAGCGGTGCCGCCGGCAAAGATAAGCGACTTGTTGTTCTCGATACAGAGCCACAGAAACGCCATTTCCGTCATCGAAAACGTGTTCCAGTTGATGAGATCGACCGGGGTAAACGGCACGTCTTTGAACTGCCGGATTGTGTAGTTCGTTCCGTGATCAGACACTTCTTTGCCAAGGGTAAGCTGGGCCCGCGAGCCGTCCGGGAGCGTAGCGTCGACCTGGGGTTGCCGCTTGGATATGCCCTTGCCCGATCGCTGGGCGAGCTTGACGACAAAGTCGTCGAGTTCCTCCTGGCCGTGATGGACGTTCGAAATGATCTGTTCGTACTCGGAATGATAGACGAACACGGGGGAATCGTACCCGTCACACGAAATGTCCTCGACGTTGATGTCGTGTTTGATCGGATCGATCCGCTCGTACCCCACGAAGTCGCGCTTGAGCACGTAAAGCAGCTTCTCGACTTGATATTCGGTGAGCGTCTCTGCGTCCTCGTCGATCAATGCGGGTTCCGGACGGGCAGCGATACCGTCGAGCCCCGGTGTCGATTCGTCTTCTCCGGTGGTGAATCCGAGAGCCTGCTTTACCATATCAGTGACATGGTATCTAGGCTCGTCTCCGCCGTCGAAGAGGTCGTATCGATCTAGCAAATTGTGCGTTTCGCGATCGATTACTGCACCTCGGACGTCGGTATCGCCGCCAATGGTGACGTCGTCGTCGGCGTATTTGATGGCGGTCTTGAGTTTTCCTTGGAGGAACTCCCGTAATCGAGCCTCGATCGGCGTGAGATACGGTTGAACGACGTAGTATTTCTTTTCGTTCTCCTTTTCGGAGTGAAAAATAATTACGAACGCGTAGGGGTCGTTCACCCAGTATCGATCGATCTCCCTGAAGTGAGATTTCTTCTCCTGTGGGACGGCACGTTCGAGATCGTACCTGTTTACGAGCGTGGTGATTCCCTCCGACGTCGAAAAGAATTCGTCCTCGTCGAGTGCTGGATTGACCCGGACGGTCCGCTCCTCGAACACGTCGGAGACGATATCCGCCGCCGAGCCAGCAGATCCGATGACCGTCTCGATCTCGTCTGGATCGAATCCCAGGTACGATTCGGGGTCGAACGGTTCGTCGCTCTCTTCGTCTTCGTATTCGTCTCGAAAGTCGTCCCAGTCGTACTCGCCGACTTTGACTCGATTCGATTCGACCTCCTCGGTGGTCTCCGTTGTCTCCGCCAAACCGTGGCCCTCCTCGTCGCCATCGCTCAATGCGGATGCTGAATCAGGCTCATCGGGTGCCCCGTCCCCGTCGATAGCCATTACCACCCACCTTGATGGCACGGGAGAAAAAGGTTGTGTGGAGGAATACCGACGAATGGTCCGTCCAAGGGTGTCTTATGATAGGATTACATGAAATCGAGGAGAAAGCCCACGACTTCAGTCGTGGGAGAAGTCACGTCAAATAGTGATTATTCGGGCTATTTGTTCGATGAATCCGACGATTGCTCCTCTGGATCGACCTCGGGTGTTGACGGCTCCGTTTTGACACCTGTCTCCGACCCGTAATCCGGTCCGTCCCCTGTACCAAACAGCCGCTCTCGAAGCGTTCGTTTGTGTCGTTTCTCTGCGAGCAATACTGAACATTCGACTTCCTCAAGCACGTCTAACACGAGTGACCCACGCACAAGGCGGGAAAGAAGACCTTTCTCGGTTGCGCCTATAACCAACAGCGTTGCATCGTCGGCTGCCTTGGCAATCTGTGTCTGCACATCTCCCCGATCCACCCGGAGTTCCGCATCTTCGAGGTCGTGGGTAGCTGCCCATGATGAGAGAAAGATCGTGCCTTTCTCCAGATCGTCAGTTACGTGTAGAAGCGTGACTTCGGCTTGGTGTTGATTTCGAAGTGTACGGGCCACAGCTGCAGCGAGGTCGGAATCTGGACCACCAGCTGTCGGAAGAAGAATTCGAGATGTATCGAGGTCACGGTCGCGCAATATGAGAAAGTCACACGGTAGTGAGTGAGCTAGTTCATCAATAATCCCTGTAGAACGGCCGCCACCGTGTGACTTTGGCCCCCAACCCATGAGTGTTATGTCTGCCCCATATCGCCGCGCGGAGTCGAATATCTCCTTAAAGGGCTGATGTGAGAGAACCACATGAGTCTCGACATCCACTCCGTGGAAGTGGACGTCTTTGCGAGCCTGCTCAAGCAGATGATGGGCTACCTCGTATTCTTGCTGGTCTCGTGCTGCTTCAAGGGATGTTTGATCCGGGACCTCGACAATATTCACGGCAACGACAGTTCCCTCACGCTCTTTGGCGAGTGCAGTACCGAGCTTGACAAGATCCTTTTCGTGTGCAGGGTTGGCCAGAGGAATCATCACCCGATAGTCGCTTTCTTGTGGCTGAACTGACGTTGCAGCAGAAACGGCCAAATCTGGGAGATCCTCGGAACGATGTAGAATCCACGTGGCGAGGACACCTGCATTTTCGACTTTCTTTCGTGCGTACAGTAGATACCACAGCCCGGCGAATATAATAAAGAGGGCACTGAGTCCGATGACGATCGGTTCAATATAGATTATGAGTGCAAAGGACAAGATGGCTCCAATTATCGGAACATACGGATACAGCGGCACCGTGAAATCCGGGTTGTATTCTTCAGGCTCTGCTTCCCGCATGACAATCAGGGCAATATTGAGTAGCCCGTATACAATAAGGTGAAGTACTGAACCAGCCGTCGCTAGCAGTTCAAGGTTGCCTAACAGCAGAAAGATCAAAATCAACAGACCGGTGATAGCAATTGCGCGGTAGGGCGTTCCAAATCTCGAGTGGATCTCGTTTAGTTTCGGTGTGATAATCTTTTCTCGGCCCATGGCGAAGTTAATCCGAGATGAGGAGAGAATAGAAGCGTTCGCTGAGGATGCGGTTGCAAGTAACCCACCGACGAGAAGGATACCTGCGCCGAATGCACCAAACGTGATCCCATATCCAGAATATTGAGAGAACAGGAGTTCAGCTGCGTCAACGACCGCGGTGTCATTCCCCGATATGAGTTCATTTGGCACTGCCGCCAATAGCACAATCAAAAAGAGCGCATAGACAATTGTGACGATGACGACGCTTCCGATTACTGCAAGAGGCAAATTGCGACCTGGATTTTGTATTTCTTCTGCAACCGACGTTATCTGGACGAATCCGAGAAATGAAACGAAGACGATAGCAGTTACCGGAAGTACTTCAGCGGTGGCTCCGGGTGGAGCCAGTGGACGTAGGCTATTGAGATTGGCATTAAATAAGCCCACCACGGTGAAAAGCCCCAAAATACCGAGGAGAGTTGACACGATAATGATCTGGAGTCCACCGGTTTCCTTCGCGCCAATATAATTTATCGCGATGAAAAAAAGAGCCCCAATGAAACCGATTATTTGGGCTGCTTCCAGCGTCACCGGACCAATCCCCATCGATCCGACTCCAATCAACGCGTTGACGTATTCACCGAGGCCGTACATATAGAAGGCAGAAGCAAACGCAAGCCCGATCCAGTTCGCCCAGCCCGTGATTGAGCCAAAGAGCGGTCCCAACGCGCGATTGACGTAAAAGTACGCGCCACCAGATTTTGGCATTGCGGTGCCAAGCTCTGACGCTGAAAGGGCTGTGAACACAGCGATAACGCCCCCAAGAATGAACGTAAGAGCGGCCAACGGCCCAGCACGTGCGACAGCGGTGCCAGGCAAAACGAAAATCCCTGCACCAATCATCGTTCCGATACCGATAGTAAGGGCTGCAAATAGTCCTAAATCCTTGGCGAGTTCCTCCTTGTCACTCATGCGTATCGGGCCATATACGACGGTTAAGAGAGATACCTAGATCACCAGCAGACAGAGTAATAAAAATTTGGTCTTGGAAAATCCATTCATTGATGGCCCGAACGCTCAAAGAAGATGGGGAGGTAATTGAATCGCTGTGGGGAGTATCATCCGTAATACAGCCCCGCCCAAACCGAGACTGATAAAACTCAACAGAACCGCGAATTGGAAACTATCAACTTCGATCCAACGCGAAAGTGGTACAAAAGAAATGATGCAGCGGCTTGAACGACAAATAGCCCAATCACTACTCCACCAATCACAAAAACGGATCTGCTTCTATCGATGGAAACGGGACTGGAAAATTGAACCATCCCAGATATTCCCCAATAATACCGTTCGCAGGATAAAGTAGAACCATTCTCCCGATAAGGAGAGAACTCCATATACCGATACGTATAGAGTCTGTCTGATAAAAGCCTCTTTGCCGGTGAATTTCCTTTATAATGTCTCTAACGTATTTTAAGACCGTCTAATCGGGGGCTATTTGAGACATTCGGACAGACTCTCAGACTGTAACTATTGATTCGAGCAGACTCAGTAGGAATCATAGCCACCGATCAAAATATTCTGGATATTTAGAGAAAACGCAGGAGAAACCCCACGGCTTTAGCGGTGGGTAGCTCAAACTCGACGCGTAAGAAAAATCACTTCTGTGAGA
>JBKGZK010000033.1:0-22579 GCA_046545615.1 Natronomonas sp. | reverse complement strand
CGACTCTTTCGAAATTCTACGTTCTTTCCGTTTCGGGGTATCGGAATCACTCCCTTTCGCTCCTTTTGGTAATATGTTCGAGCTCAGTAGCTGTACGATGATTCTAGAATGCCCGGAAGGTGGTTACCCTCGCCGCGGCAAGAACGCCGATACCGTGAGAAGGAACGCAGCGCCGAGACTGAACAGGACAACGTACATCAGGCCGCTCAACCGCATGTCGAAGTAATTCTGGTTGTCCACGGCCGTCTCATAGCCTTCGACATCAGGCGACAGCATGACCGTATCCGCGTCGACGAACGTTATCACGTAGTCCTCGTCAGCGAGCGTGACGACATCTCCTTCTTCGACCGACATCGACTGACTCACGACCTCTTCGTAGTGGAGCGTCGCCGCGTCGGACGTTATCGAATCAACGGTTTTCGTGACGTTTTCGTGTTCGAGCGTCGATCCCTCGGCACGTGTCTGGCGATCCGGTTCCGGAAGATAGTCGTCGAGGCGTTCAGTCGTGCCGTTCCGGTAGACCACGTACTCCTGTTCGTCCTCGCGTGTGATCGTCTCGTTTTCGACGTCTGGGTCGTCCGCCAGCATCGCTTCGACGTCGAACGTTTCGACGAGATCGAAAGACGAGGGCTCTTCGCCGGACTCGATGACGACCGAATACTCGCCATCTTCGTATGCGACAGTCGAGCCGTTTTCGAAGACAGTCTCGGACTCGACCGTCTCCTCGTATTCGATGGTTGCCTCGCCATCGTCGATCGTGGCAAACGTGTATTCGGTTCCGCCGAGATCGACGGATTCCTCCTGCCAGAAGGTCTCGCCCTCGACGTCGAGGCCCGGTTCGTCGGCGACCACCATCACCGAGTACGCCCCAGCGGCCATGACGAGGAAGAAGGCGAGACTGATCGCCGCCCATCGTCGTTGCATACGCGGAAGGATGAAAGCCCACGGTATAGGCGTTTCTAACTTTCGAGCCGAGTCGACGGAAATCGTAGAGATGCTCTAACTTCAGTCCGGCCGGAAAGCCCCTCTCGGCATGGTATCGGTACGGAGGTGGTCGATCAAACCGAACGTCGATGGTTCGCCCGGAATTGACCTACAGTTCAGATTCGAGATTCAGTTCCAGTTCTTCGTAGAAATCGTCGAAGTTGCGGTCGCGTTTCCGGGCCTCAAGTTCCCGCTTGATCTCGTAGTGTCTGCGCTGGCGTATCTTCATCTTGCCCTTCCGTTCTCGACCGCGTTTCGTGTCGGCCATAATCATGTGTACCTTTACCATACAGCCATATAGGCGTATCGACGGTGGAAACGAGCACCTCCGATGGGTTTTAATGGTGTCCATACACTCGAAGTTCGTCTGTTGGGTTCGAAGGCCGTCCGTCGCTCTCGAAAGTTTTCGGATGAAAAATATCGCAGTCGATGTTCGAGTATTTCAGGCCGGTCGGGAGCCGGGAAGTCGATCGCGGTCGTGTGGTGCCTCGAAGTCGAGGTCCGGACCGATCGGGACGATCCGCGTGGGATTCACCGAGGTGTGGGTCGTGTAATAGTGCTCGGTGATGTGGTCCAGATGCGTTGTATCGCCGAACCCAGGCGTGGTGTAGAGGTCCCTGAGATACGGCCAGAGGGCGTCGAATTCTCGGACGAGCTGCCGATTACATTTAAAGTGCGTGTGGTAGACGGAGTCGAATCGGACGAGGGTGGTGAACATGGCGATGTCGGCTTCGGTGAGTCGATCTCCAGCGAGATATCGTTGCGATCGGAGGACATCGTTCCAGCGGTCGAGCGCTTCGAAAAGCGCATCGACCGCGCGATCGTAGGCCGCTTGCGTGCGCGCAAACCCGACTCGGTAGACGCCATTGTTGATCGGTTCGTATATCTCGTCGAGAAGTCGGTCAATTTCGGGGCGCAGGTGAGTGGGAGAAATATCGATATCGCCGTCAAGTTCGGAGGCCGCGAGGGCGAACTCGCGCATGATCTCTCTCGATTCGTTATTGACGATGCTCTCTTCATCGCGATCCCACAGCACCGGAACAGTCACTCGTCCCGTATAGTTCGAATCTGCCTCGAGGTAGATTTCGCGGAGGTAGTCGCTACCGTGCACGGAATCGGTTGTGCAGCCCTCTCGCTCGGGAGTGAACTGCCAGCCGTCGGCTGCGCGGAATGGATCGACGACGTCGACGCTAATGTGGTCTTCGAGTCCGAGAAGGGATCGCGCGACGAGTGTGCGGTGGGCCCAAGGACAGGCGTACGAGACGTAGAGGTGGTACCGGCCTTCCGGGACGTCGTCTGGATCCATTCGACTTCGGAACACGGACTCCTGCCGTTCGAACTCCCCCTCGTCGGAGGTCAAATCTACATTCGTGACCCACTCGCCGTCGACCAGGCGATTCGTCATGGGTAGTATTCGGCCCGGAATCACAAAGGATCGTCGGCACCCGGACCCCGATGATCGGGTCCCGGATTTGAAGATCGACAATTGGGTCCGATGACCGGCAACCGGACTTGAGGAACGACTCCCCCAAACTTTCCACCGCTGATAGGCATCGGAGAAACGCGAAAATCACAACGCTATTCAACCAGCTTTGCTAATCCGCGGGTATGGTGCAGACACTGGGTATCATCGGCGGGGCGACTTTGACAGTCCTCGTCGTCCTGGTCCACTTCATGTCGGGGACCGAGTGGCGTCCCCGGGACGACGTTTCCCAGGAGCTGCTCGAACGGCGAACGGCGTCGCTCCAGCCGACAGACTTTCCGGAACCGGCCAACCGGGCCATCGGCGGGGGCGGTGGTGCCGCCGGGGCGGTTGCGGCTCCAGAGGGCGAGGGCGAGGCGGAGCTCGAAGAGGGTGAAGCCGAGGAGGCGGACCCGTCGGCCATCCCGGACGACGAGGCCGAAGTCTTCGAGATAGAATACGTCAAAGAGGATACGACGATCGAGGTCAAGGAAAACGAAACGCTGCTTGAGGCTGGCGAGGACGCGGGCCTCGATCTTCCCTACGCCTGTCGCGAGGGGCAGTGTATTTCCTGCGGTGGCCACATCGCCGACGGCGGCAACTCCGAGGAGTATGTCGAACACCACACGAATCAGATGCTCGGCGAACCCGAACTCGACGACGGCTACACGCTCACCTGCGTCGCTTATCCGAAGTCCGAATTCTCACTCGAGACTGGCGAATCACCATAACAGTTCTTTCACTTTTGGGCGTTTTCACTACTGGGAAGAGTGCCAGTGTGTTCGATCGAAGAGATGAATCGTCCGATATCCCCGTGAACTCCGGAATTCTACAGGCGGAACAGCCCGAGTGCCTCTGGGCTTGACCACGCGGCGGTTCACCACGCTGAAGCCCGTTCCCCACCTGTCCGAATTAAGGGACTCCGGTCCCTCTCTCCGCCCGATGGTTTACGACCACGTCGCCACTCTCGATCTCGAAATCGACAGCTACGACCTTGAGTTAAGAGAACGCGAAACGTCGAGCGACTTCACGCGTACGACGACGATATTTTCACTTCACGGGGGCGGCCACACGGGATACGGCGAGGACGTGACGTACGAAAGCGAACACCACTATACACTCACTGATCACCGACCCGAATTCCCCGTTCCCGGCTCGTACTCCGTCGCGGGGTTTTCCGACCGGCTGGACGCGGTCGATCTCTTCGTCGACGACGAACCAGACCGCCCGGTATTCCGCAACTACCGCCGCTGGGGGCTCGAGAGTGCCGCACTGGATCTCGCGCTCAAGCAGGCTGGCACGGATCTCGCGCCACGACTCGACAGGACGTACGACCCTGTCGAATTCGTGGCGAGTACGAGCCTCGGCGACCCGCCGAAGATCGATCGCGTCAAGAAACTGCTCGATTTGAATCCCGCGCTCGAATGCAAACTCGATCCCACGCCCGATTGGACGGCGGACCTCGTCGAGAAACTGTCAGACACTGATGCCGTCCGAATCCTCGACCTCAAGGGGCTCTACGAGGGGACCGACGTCGATCGGATAGCCGATCCGGAACTTTACGAGCTGGTACTCGAAGCCTTTCCAGACGCGATCGTTGAAGATCCGGATCTGACCTCGGAGACGCGTCCCCTGTTCGATGATCGGACGGGACGAGTGTCGTGGGACTATCCGATTCGTGGCGTCGGATCCGTCGAGGAGTTGCCGTGGGTGCCTCGCTGGTTGAACATCAAACCGTCACGATTCGGGACGATAGAGTCGCTCTTCGAGACGATCGAGTACTCTCGAGAGCGGGACATCCAGCTGTACGGCGGTGGCCAGTTCGAACTAGGCATCGGTCGGTCGCATCTCCACGCATTCGCATCGCTGTTCTATCCGGACGGGCCGAACGACGTCGCACCGTGGGTCTACAACGAACCAGATCTGCGCTCAGACCTTCCTCGAAGTCCGCTGTCGCCACCGAGAGAACCGGTGGGACTCGAGTGGTGAGGGGCAGTTCGTGGCGTGTGGCCTCATTCACGGACTTCCATGATCGAGTACCGGGTTGGTGAAACGACCCCGAACATACCCGGGTTTCCCTTGCCTGTGAGGGTAATTTTATTGACACCCAGGCACACGCGTGTAGACAGGTATCCGCAGTGAATTCGAACGATACGACGATTCAAACCGATTCGCCTGCACAGACAGACGTCGACGCCATCATCGTGGGAGCGGGTTTTTCCGGGCTCTATCTTCTCTATCGGTTGCGAGAACTCGGACTCAACGTCCGCGTCTATGAAAAAGCCGACGATGTGGGTGGCACCTGGTACTGGAATCGGTATCCCGGCGCCCGGTGCGATAGCGAAAGTCACATCTACTGTTACTCTTTTTCCGACGAGCTGCTCGACGAATGGGAGTGGAGTGAGAGGTATCCGGAGCAACCCGAAATTCTCGATTATCTTCGATTCGTTTCCGACCGTCTGGATCTCAGACGAGATATTTTGTTCGAAACGGAGGTGACGACGGCGGCCTTCGACGAGGACGACGGGACGTGGACGGTCGCAACTGATGCCGAGTCGGAGGTTCGAACCCAGTTCTTCATCACCGCTGTGGGGTGTCTCTCGAAACCCTTTATACCGGATTTCGACGGACTCGAATCGTTCGAAGGTAACTGGTACCACACGGGCAGGTGGCCACACGAACCGGTGGATTTCGCAGGCGAGCACGTCGGGGTGATCGGGACCGGGTCGAGTGGGATCCAGCTCATTCCGGAAGTCGCAGATGAAGCGGACTATCTCACCGTCTTTCAACGCACGCCAAACTACGCCGTAGACGCCCAGAACCGGCCGCTGGATTCGGAGCGATACGAGGAGATTCGGAACAACTACGACGAAATCTGGGAGAAAGCCCGCCTATCTTCCTCCGGGATGCCATTCGACCGCGTCAACGTATCCCCCTCGGAGCTCTCCGCGGAAGAGGTAACGGAGATTCTGGAGGAGCGATGGCAACAGGGCGGCTTCCGATTTACGCGGACATTCGAGAACCTGCTGGTCGACGAGGAGGTCAACGAGGTCGTGGCCCAGTTCATCCGGTCGAAGATCAGAGAGCGGGTCGACGATCCGGACGTTGCCGAGAAACTCGTCCCGACGGATCATCCCTACGCGGCCAAGCGGCCACCGATGAACTACAACGGTTACTACCGAACGTACAACCGCGACGACGTGAGGCTCGTCGACGTCCGAGAGGCACCGATAGAGGAGTTGACGCCGACCGGAATCTGCACGTCGGGGGAGGACTACGATCTCGATTCCATCATCTTCGCCACGGGGTTCGATGCGATGACCGGGACGCTACTGGAGATGGACATCAAGGGACGAGACGGGGTGCGGCTGGAAGAGCGGTGGGAGGACGGACCGCGGACCTACCTCGGTCTCACGGTATCCGGCTTTCCCAATATGTTCACCGTGACTGGTCCCCAGAGTCCGTCGGTCCTCACAAACATGCCCGTCTCCATCGAGTACCACGTGGAGTGGATTTCCGATTGCATCGAATACGTGCTCGCGGGTGGAGAACGGTTCGTTGAACCGACGGCGGACGCCGAGGCGGAATGGGTTGCCCACACCAACGAGGTTGCTCGGGAAACGCTGTGGGCGGATGTCGACTCCTGGTATCGCGGCGCGAACGTCCCGGGAAAACCGGAAATCTTCCTGCCGTACCCCGGCGGCCAGGACGTCTACCGAAACTACTGCACGGAGGTCGCAGAGAACGGATACGAGGGGCTCTCGATGACCCGCTCGCTTGATACGGGGGACGGGGTTGCGATGGATAGTTAATCCGACGACTTCTCCGTACTGCTCTGGTATCGGAATGTCGGAAACCGCACGCAAGCGGCTTTGGTATCCCACCGACGAGTTGGAGATATGTCGAAACGTTCCTCAGACCCGCGGGCGGCACGTCACACCTGCTATACCTGCGGCGAGTTGTTCTGGTTGAGCGAAGACAATCACGACGAATGGGGGCCAGTCTGTCCCAACTGTGGGGCACTTTCGTGACCGCCCCGAGACGGTGTCACTACTGCGAGGCGGTTTACGCCCGTGGAGACGGTGACGCCTCAGCTGCTCTCTCCCGACATCTAACCGAGGACTGTCGTGCAGTCCCGGAATCGGTCCGCAGATCGTTCGATCGCGAGTGTGCGTTCGGCAACTGTCGCGTGTAGCCCTCAGTCCGTATCGAACGCGTCGAGACCGGACTGTTCGTGATCGAGTGGTTCGATCACCCGTGGATCGTCCTTGGTCGGATCGTTCACGCGAGTGGATATCTCGTACGCAGCGAGGCCGTCCTCGGGATACGGATGGCAGAGTTCGGCGCGTTCGTCGGGCCCCGCCTCGAGCCACGTCGATTCCTCGTCCGACGGGAGCACCACGGGCATGCGATCGTGGATCGGCTCCACAAGGTGGTTCGGTTCGGTCGTGAGAATCGTTACGCTGTGTACTGATTCTCCGTCTCCGCGTTTCGTTCCCTCGCTGTGTTCCCACAACCCCGCCATTGCGAACGCGGCGGGCTCTTCCCGGTAGATACGATACGGCTGCTTGGGCCCGCTATTTCGCGCCTGCCACTCGTAGAAACCCGACGAGAGGACGAGACACGGGCGTGATTCCCAGGCAGCAGCGAAGGTAGATTTTTCCGACGCCGTTTCCGAACGGGCGTTGATGATGCCATCGCCGGGATCATCGGCCCACTCTGGAATCAATCCCCAGTGAAATCGGTCGATTTTGTCGGGAGCCTCGTTCGTGACGACTTCGAGACCGTCCCCGGGTGCAATGTTGTATCGCGGAGTGTAGCCGCCGTCCGCGACGACGGTAGCGTCGAACGTCTTTTCCAGTTCGTCCCGGGGGACGAAGAGGGAGGTTCGACCACACATAGATTCGGGTTGAAGCCGGCAAGTTATAACCATTGAGTGCACGCGAACCGAGCCCTCGGCTGTGTGGACGGGGTACCCTCGAATCTCGAACGACGTACTGTCGAACGGCAAGCGGCGCAACCCCGGACAGCGAATGCCGTCGCTTCAAACCGTGATTGGCGTCGATTCGAACAGCGGACCGGCGAGACCGGGAGCTGCGGAATCGACATAGGCACTGGTATTCAGCTGTCACCACCGATTCGACGAACTATTTGTGGATTGACTACCTACACCTGCCGATGACAGAACTCCGCTATCTCCCTGACGCGGACGACACCACAGTATTCACCGCCACCGTTACTGAAGCGACGACGGAATACATCGTCCTCGACGGCACGTACTTCTATCCCGAAGGGGGCGGCCAGCCGCCCGATCACGGGACGATAACCTGGGATGGCGGCCGAGCCGAAATCGAGGACGTACGGAAAAATCACGGAGATGTGAGACACTTGATTGGATCGATGGATGGTGAGTTGCCGGACCCTGGCACCGAGGTCGAGGGCCACATCGACGAGTCGCGCCGCGAGAAACTCAGCCGGATGCACACCGCCCAGCACGTGGTTTCTCGCGTCGTACTTGACGAGTACGGCGCGACGACGGCCGGCAACCAGATTTACGTTAACCGGGCCAGGATCGACTTCGAACCCGCAAACTTCGACGACGATGACGTCAGGGCGATAGAACGGGAGGCAAATGCAGCCATCAACCGTGACCTTACCATTACCAAGGAGAATCGCCCCCGTGGCGAGGTCGAGACTGAAGTCGAGGAAGGCCGGGCGTTGCTCGATCTGATCCCCGAGAGCGTTGACCCTCTCAGAGTAGTCGAGATCGCGGGATTCGACATGTGCCCGTGTGGGGGGACCCACGTCGACCGGCTTCGCGAAATCGGCCGAATCAGGATCACCGACTGCACGTCGAAGGGCGAGGACACCGAACGAATCGAGTTCGTGCTTGAGGACGACTGATCAAGTACTCGACCCTCGTCGACCGACGTTGATTCGCGCGCTGGAGTTCGGGACGAACGGGTCGGGATCGGGCGATGGTGGGGCCGTTAATTTCCAACGAACGTCGGTTCTTCCGTTCCGAAGAATGCCTCGAGGCCTCGCTGAAAGTCGGTCGTTTTGACCGCATCGGCGATGGTGTCGGTTTCCGCCGCGAGCTGTGACTCGAGACTTCGATCGAAGCTTTCGGTCAACAGTTGCATCGTCCCGCCGAGAGCGTAGGTGGGACCCGAGGCAACGTCGGACGCAACTTCATTCAGCCGATCGGAAAACTCGGCCGACGACACGACTTCGGTCGCGAGACCGAGTTCGACTGCTTGCTCTGGCGAGATCGGATCGTCCCTCAGGACGAGTTCTTTCGCGGCACGCAACCCGATCAATCGCGGGAGGAAGAACGTCGCGCCACCGTCGCCGGTGAGCCCAATTCGTGGATATGCGAACTCGAGTCGGGCTTCGTCACTGATGACGACGAAATCCGGGGCGAGTGTCAGGCTGAATCCGGCCCCGGCAGCGATACCGTCGACGCCTCCAACGATTGGGGTGCGTGTCTGGTGGAGCTGCACGACTGCCTCATGAATGCGGCCGGCGAGCTGACGGATGTACGGTGCGTCGGATTCGTCGCCGGATAACTTCGTGAGATTTGCACCGGTTCCGAAGAAGTCGCCGTCGTGTGTCAGGACGATACAACGGACCTCGGGATCGTCACCGAGCGCCGTCGCGACCTCGAGGAGTTCATTCGCCGCCGTCATGTCAAGTGCGTTACGCTCGTCAAGATTGTCGAACGTGACGCGTGCCACGTGTTCGTCGTGTTCAACAGAGAGTGTCGTATACGTCGACATACCGGTGAAAATGTGGGAAGCATTCCTATTAAATCCCGGAGCGAGTGGACTCGGCATCCACTGTCACACGACGGCTTGCGAAGGTTGGGTGGCATCCACGGTCACACGACAGTTGAGGACGTGGGATGCGGTCTCGGGATCACGACGGTTTCCGGGAGGGATCATCAGGTCACCACGACTCGGTAGCTCGGTTCTTGAGAGCCGTCAGTTCCGTTTCGATCAGGTTAGCGTCTCATCGTTCGTGTTCAACTCACCAACTACCCGTCAGTCTTTGTCGGTTTCGTGCATCCACTCGAGAGCGGCTTCCAGTCCTTCCTCGTCTCGAATTTTTCGAAACCGGGTCGGCGTTTCGCTTTCCATCGTGAGCGTTCCCAGGAATTCGTCGATGCGACCGTATCGTCGGTATCCCTGGGTCTCTTGTACGTCGTTGATCATGTCTTTCATCATCGTAACCGCCATACTCGGCGTCTTATAAATCTCGTCGAGTTCGGCCTCGATCGTGGACTCGAGGTCGTCGTCGGGCACCACGCGATTGACGAGCCCCATCCGCTGAGCATCGTTGGCATTGATCGTCTTCCCGCTATAGAGCAACTCGCGAGCGTGCTTCAGCGAACTCGTAACGAACGGGAGGACGAACTTCGGTGGAGGTTCTCCGAAGTGCATATCCGGATACCCGAAAGTTGCCGACTCCGTGGCGAAGGTCAGATCACAGCAAATCGCGAGGTTACAGCCACCCGCCAACGCCAGTCCGTCGACGGCTGCGATAACCGGCAGCTGGAGCGACACAATTGTTTCGAGATGGGTGCGCTGGTCGAGCACGTTCTCGTCGACTGAGTGGTCTGGTTCGTCCAGTCCGATGTCGTACCCCGCAGAGAAGGCCCGTCCGTTGCCTCCGAGGACGACTGCCCTGACGTCGTCTGTCGAGTTGGCTCGTCGAAGCCCGTCCTCCAGTTCCGAAAGGAGCGCTGCGTTCAGGGCATTCAACGACGACGGTCGATCGAGCTGTATGCGCGCGACGCGATCATCGACCTCGTAGGTGATGCATTCGTACGGTGGGTCCGTCATACCTGGGGGTCGGGTGGGCTTTACAAAGCACTTGTTCCCGTTTTACACCTTTGAGTCGTTACAGATTCGATTATGACGGGTCCTGACAGACATGCGAATCACCCACGCTGATACGTGACCGTTCCGATAGCCACTTGTTTGGATTCGCCAGACGGGGCGGTACTTTCGACCTCCACTCGTGCGATCGCATTAGATCGTCCGATTCGAACCACCTCACCTGTCGCGTACGCCGTATTCGTGATCGGTCGGAGGTAGTGAACGTCTAGGTTCGTCGTCGCCATTACTCCCTGTTCGTCGTCGAACGTGCTACCGATGGCCATCCCACCAGCGACGTCGATCAGTGACGCCGTCACGCCGCCGTGCAGTATTCCGCCGGGATTCTGCTTGAATTCCTCGAATTCGACGGATAGAACCACCTCACCCTCTCCGTACTCCTCTACCGTCAGCCCGAGCCAGTCGTTGAACGTTCCGTTGGGGAAGAAATCATCGGGTTCGCGACACGCGAGAGAATCGGCCTCCTCCGCCGAATCGACGTTTGCGTCAGTCATCCTTCGAACGAACCGATCGCGACGTAAAGAGCGTTTGGCTCCCGCCGAAACGTGCCGGTGGTAGACGACCCACCTATCGGCCGGGGATTGCCTGCCGTCGGACTGCCTGCCGTGGGACAATGTGTCTTCCAGGTGTGTCTCCGTGCTACATGCCGCCGGACTACTTACAGTCGGCTCGCGAGTCGTCGGACTACGTGAGCGTGATGTACGTTCTCGTGTTTCCGACTCCATCGATTCCCTGCATCTCCGAGGCGATCGTCGGGAGCAGATCACCTGGATCGTCAGCCTCGACCTCCACGATGACGTCGTAGTCGCCCGCGACGGCGTTGGCCTCGATGACGTGATCCAGTTTCTCTATCTCGGACAGGACGTCCTGCACCGTACCCGCCGACGTAATTACCATGATGTAGGCTTTGACCATATTTCATATTCGTAGCCTAGTGGATAAACGTTGACTCGAATTCGAGACCGGTTGAACTCCTCGGATCGTCGAGACCAGTGCAGACGATCTGGATCGGCCCTCTCTCAGGGTGATGGAGGTCTCGGTTCATCCGGGTGTTTATACGGGATCGCGGCGGAACTTATGATATGAAGATTCTACCGGACACTAGTGCTGTTATCGACGGTCGCGTCTCGGAGCTGATCAACGAGGGGGACGTCGACGTCGTCTATATTCCCGAAGCGGTCGTCGGTGAGCTGGAGGCACAAGCCAACGACGGTCGCGACAGTGGGTGGGAGGGCCTCGCCGAACTCCAGCGCCTGGTCGACCTGGTCGAAGAGGGTGTTATCGATGTGGAGTACGTTGGCCGCCGTCCGGACGCGATCGAAAGACGCGACGCTGGCGAGGGCGAAATAGACGCCATCATCCGTGATCTCGCCGCCGAGTTTGACGCGGTCCTCCTGACGAGCGATGTGGTCCAAAGCGAGGTCGCGAAGGCCAAGGGGCTGGCTGTCGACTATGTCGAACCCCGGAGCCGCGACGTGGACACCGTCGCGATCGCCCAGTATTTCGACGAGGACACGATGTCAGTCCACCTCAAAACCGGGATGCGCCCGATGGCAAAGCGCGGGAAGATCGGTGAGATGCGGTATGAACCCATCGGAGACGACGTGATCGGCGAAACGACGATGCGGGAATACGCCCACGACGTCATCGACTCCGCGCGTGGCTCCCCGAACGGATTCGTCGAACTCTCGCACCCGGGAATGGACATCGTCCAGTACCGGGACATGCGCATTGCAGTCGCGGAGCCACCATTCGCCGACGCGATTGAGATCACGGCGGTTCGACCGATCGTTAAGACCGAACTCGATGACTACGAGTTCGCCGACGAACTCCGTGAACGGGTCGCTAAACGACAGCGTGGCGTGTTGATCTCCGGTGCACCGGGAGCCGGAAAGTCGACCTTTGCCCAGGCAGTCGCTGAGTACCTCCACGACGAGGGATTCGCCGTGAAAACTATGGAAAAACCACGCGACCTTCAGGTCGGCCCTGAGATCACCCAGTACACCGAACTCGGGGGATCGATGGCGAACACCGCGGACTCTCTCCTCATGGTTCGCCCGGATTACACCGTTTACGACGAGGTCAGAAAAACCAGCGACTTCGAGGTCTTTGCGGATATGCGACTTGCCGGGGTGGGTATGATCGGTGTGGTCCACGCTACACGTCCGATCGACGCCCTTCAACGGCTCATAGGGCGCGTCGAACTCGGCATGATTCCGCAGGTGGTCGACACCGTCGTCTATATTGAGGACGGTCAGGTCGAAACAGTCTACGACGTGAAAACGGAGGTGAAGGTCCCGCACGGCCTGGTGGAGGAGGACCTGGCCAGGCCCGTCATTGCGATCTACGACTTCGAAACCGACCGGCCGGCGTACGAAATTTACACGTTCAACCGACAGGTCGTCACCGTCCCGATCGAGGAAGGCGAGAAAGCGGAAGAAACTGGGATCGAACGCGTCGCAAAACAGGAGGTAGAACGCGAAATTCGGTCGGTCGCCCGGGGACACGTCGACGTGGAATTCCAGGGACGCAACACGGCCGTCGTGTACGTGGACGATGACGATATTTCGACCGTCATCGGCAAGGGTGGGGGTCGAATCACCGAGATCGAAAATCGTCTGGGGATCGATATCGACGTTCGGACGCACGCAGATGCCCCCTCGAGCACTCATCATTCCGGCGCTTCGGCTGGCGCCCCCGAATCGTCGAGTGAAGTCGTCAGACCCGAAGTAACGAACCGCCACGTCGTCATTCCTCTCGGTGCACACGAGGGTGAAACGGTCGAGGTTCGAGCGGACGACGAGTACCTGTTTACCGCGACGGTTTCCCGGGGCGGGGAGATCCAGGTTTCGCGCGGGAGCGCCATCGCCGAAGAACTAGAATCGGCCATCGACCGCGGTCGTTCCATCGCCGTCGTCCCCCAGTAATTCCTTTCAGGATTGTCACCTGCGGGACGAACACGTCTCAGATCCGTATTCGGTCTCGGACGGTCGCCACGATGTGGAACGAAACAGGCTACCCGAGTTGGAACACGAGCCACATGGCCCCCGCAGCGAGAATCGGGATCGTGAGGTTGTCGTCGACGACGAAACCTCCGATACGGGGCGTAACACCGTCGGCGACCGTTCCGCCGAGAGCGCCGGCAACCGCGACAACCGGTGACACAAAGGGATATGCGAGGGCGAAGCAAATCCCGAACATCGCGGCGAGTACCCGTGGACGCTTGACGGTGCGAAATTCGCCCCCGGTGAGCATTCCACTAATTGGGTCACCGAGGGTGAGCATGAAGACTGACGGTATCGCAAACTGTGGGTCGAAGATGAGTATCACGATGGCGGCACTCAGGATGTATAGTGCATAGCCGGCGACGCTATGCCGTTCGTACTCCCTCGTGAGCTGCTCGAAGATCCTCCACTCGAGCCCTCCATACAGGCGAAGGATTTCGAGGGTGATCGCCATGAATACACCGACGATTACGACTACACGGACGACGTTCCAGGTGACGATACCGACATCGAAGGTCCTATCCAGGAGGTAACTTCCTGGTATTGCCGATCCCGACGCGTGAACGAGCCTGCGTCGGAGTTCGTAGCCCATGAGAAAGGTCGGGTTCCGGATCTATTTGTACTCCCCGTTCCCCGCCGACTGAGTCACCTCGGCCGGCGATCGAGCTGGATCGAACACCAATCCGGTACCCACGTTGGATCTCGGAGACGGAGAGATTTATACGGTACGAGCGATCAGTCCTAGGTCAGGAAATGGTCCCCGGATCGGTGACCCGTCGTGCGATGCTTTCGGGTGTAGCAGGCGGTATGGTGGCGACCAGCGGCTGTCTGGGCGAACTACAGAATCTCGCCGGGCGCGAACGCCAACAGCAGGTATCGGTTTCGATCGCCACGCTACCGGTCGACGAAGATCCGTATGCAATGCGAATCGCGACCCTCCTCTCCGAGAACCTCTTGGCTGCAGGGGTCGAAGCCCAAATCGAACCGATGACGTCGGAAGTGCTCCTACGAAACGTCCTCATAAATCACGATTTCGATTTGTACGTTGCCCGATACCCCGATCTGGAGGATCCGGACCAGCTTCGATCGTTGCTGTATTCGCGATACGCAGAAGAAGCGGGCTGGCAAAACCCGTTCGGGTATGGAAACATTCGGATCGACGAACTACTCGAAAAACAACGTCGAACAGAAGGTGAAATTCGAAAGGAAACGGTTCACGATCTCCAGATGGAGATCGTAAAGGAGCAGCCGTTTACGGTAATCGCATTCCCGGACCATATTGCGGCGATACGATCGGATCGATTCGTAAACTGGCCCGCAGGTGGGTTGCGCGAACCGCTGTCCTACCTGGGACTTGTGTCTGTGGCGTCAGCCGATACGCTCGAGTTGTTGACGACGGACACGCGGATCACCCGTAATAGAAACCCCATCGCCGCAGAACATCGAAATAGAGGCGTGATCAGTGGGCTTCTGTACGAACCGCTTGTTCGCGGACCGACTAACTCCATTCCGTGGCTCGTACGCGACATCGAGTGGTCGGACGGGGAGACGCTGTCCGCGATCGTAACGATCCGCGAAACCCCATGGCACGACGGGACAGCACTCACTGCCGGTGACGTCGCGTTTACGTACCGATTTCTCGCAGATACGTCACTCGGTGCGTTTGATACGGCAGTCCCGACGCCTCGGGGCCGAGGTAGAATCTCGCTTGTCGACTCCATCGAACTACTCGACGATCGCCGCATCCGCTTCGAGTTCAAAACCAGGGTACGCGAGATCGCTCGTAGGGCATTTTCGAACCCAATCCTTCCGGAACACATCTGGCGAGACAGGACCGATCGCGCCGATATCGCCGGTATTGATGTTGTCGGTGGTACGACCGAGGCACTCGTATGGGCCAACGAGGAACCCGTCGGAAGCGGTCCGTTACAATTTATCGAATCGACACCCGACGAGGAGGTCGTATTCGAACGATTCGACGATCACTTCCTCGCCGGTGGTGCAGACGGCATTCCGGAGGCTTATACCGATGCACCGACATTCGACCGCCTTCGGTTTCAGATCGTGCCCTCACACGATGCAGCGATCGAACTTCTAGAAAACGACGAGGCCGATGCGACTATCGGAGGGCTAAAGGAAACCATCGTGCCCGAAATTGGTCGCAAACCATCGATCGCATTGAGCATCGGGCAGAGTCTATCGTTTTATCATGTCGGTTACAACTGTCGTCGGTCGCCCTTTAGTGATCCTCGATTTCGTCGCTCGGTAGCCCGTTTGCTCGATCGAGAGATGATCAGATCCGAAATATTCACCGGCTACGCTATGCCGTCGAACGTCCCCCTCTCTGAGTCAAGGTGGCGCCCACCGGGACTGGAATGGGACGATGAAGCCCATCTACCGTTTCTGGGCGAAAACGGCGATCTTGACGTCGAACTCGCGCGCGAAACGTTCCGCGAAGCAGGCTATACCTACGACGACGACGACCAGCTCGTCTCCAGGGGTGGGACCTGATGCTCTTCGACCTCGTCATCCGTCTCGCCGCCATCGTGGGACTACTTCTCGTCGTGTCCCTGGTCGTCGTCGTGGGTCGCAACCGGATCATGCGACCGGTGTCGTCACATCGCGATCGCCTCCTCGATATCGCTCCGTACACGGGGCTTCTCGCATTCGTCCTCGTCGGGAACAAGATCGCTCGGGACATCGGACCGCAGGTCTCGTGGCTGGTCGGCTGGAACGTCACGAGCTACCTTCATTGGTTTGACGGAGGGCTACTTTGGCCGATCTTTCCGAACGATACACCTCAGCTCGTCGTGTTCTTGCAATCGATGGAGACTCCTGTACTGACGGCTTACTTCTCATTTATCTATATTTACGGCTATGTGTTGCTCCTCGTGTTCCCCCTTGTTGCGTACTTCCTCCTCGACAAACCACATCCCCTGAGACGGACTATCGTCGCATATGCGGCAAATTACATTATCGGCGTCGCCTGTTATATCGTATTCATTGCCTACGGTCCGAGAAATTACGAAATAGGCGAAGGCTTACTCTATACCACATACGCCGAGTATTCGTTACTCACGACCACGATAAACGCCAACGTGAACGTGTTTCCCTCCCTGCACACCTCGCTTGCGGTAACCGTTGCGTTGCTCGCGTGGTCGACGCGAGAGGAGTATCCGCTGTGGGTTCCGGTCGCCGCTCTCATTGCCGGAAGCGTGGTGGTCTCCACGATGTATCTCGGTATTCACTGGGCGGCGGACGTGGTCGCTGGAATACTTCTGGCATACGCGAGCGTCCGGATCGGACGGCGCTATGAAAGACATAGACCTGATGTCAACTGGGTCCGTCGCCGTATCGATGGCGTCACTCTAGTTCGCGGTCGATAACGTTCCGGAGTTCGGCGATCTCGTTCGCGTCGTAGACGAGGGTTTCGTCGTCGATTGACACCTCTAGTACGCCGTCCGACGTGCTGGCTCCGAGTCGGATGACGGGTGCGACGTCTTCAAATCGATTTCGAACCTCTCTGGGGGCGGTCGTCTCGACGACCACGCGCCCGGGGGTTTCGGAAAACAGCGTCTCGGCAGGATATCCGTCGAAATCAGTTTCTTCGTCGGACATGGAGATCTCGGCCCCAGCGCCGTCTACCATTTCTGCGATCGTCACTGCGAGTCCACCGTGACTCACGTCATGAGCGGCGAGAGTCGAGTCGGCGTTTGCAACGTCGGCGATGGCATCGAGGATTGCAATCGGTGATTCCGGGAGCAACGGGAAGCGATCGCTGCCGCCGAATCTGGCGAGGTATTCGGATCCGCCGAGTGACCCGGACGGCGTCCCACCCACCAGGAGCACGGTCCCTCGACCGTCGAACGTCGCCGGCGGTGCGTCGAATCCGGATTTCGTACCGGTCATGGCGAGCGTCGGTGTCGGAGGAATCGGTCCGGACGGCGAATCATTGTAAAGTGACACGTTCCCACCGACGACCGGAACCTTGAGTTCCCGGCACATGTCGGCAAGTCCGTCGACGATCCTGCGAAATCCGTCGTACACGTCTGGTTTCTCTGGGTTACCACCATTCAGACAGTCAACAGCCGCAAGCGGTGTTGCGCCCTTGGTGGCAATGTTCGTGGCGTTCTCGAGCGCGATCGCCCTGGATCCGTCGTATGGATCACACGCCGTCCAGTTAGGGTCGGCCCCTGAAGAAAACGCGAGTCCGACGCCCGGTGATTGCCCCGGTTCTGATTCGTCGCCGTCGATTCCCATCTCCCTGATGGCGACGATTGCTGCGTCGTCGCCCGGCTTCATTGCGGTGCGGGCACCAACCTCGTGATCGTACTGTCGGTAGACCCATCGCTTTGAAGCCGCATTTGGCGACCCAACGACGGCCTCGAAGGCCGTTTCCAGGTTCACGTGGGGTAACTCGGTCGTCGGTGGTTGTGACGGGGTGCTCTCGAGATCGTTCATCGGTGCCCCTTCGGCGACGTATTCGGCGTCGACGTCGACCACTGTCTCACCCTCAAACGTACAGACGTAGTTGCCCTCGGTTACCTCGCCTACGACCGAACACCCGAGATCGTACTTTTCAGCGATCTCCTCCACGCGATCGACGTGTTCCGGACGGACTTCGTAACACATGCGCTCCTGGGATTCGGCGAGCAGGATCTCGAGGGCGTTCATGTTTGGTTCGCGCTGGTGGACCGCGTCGAGTTCGATTTGTGCCCCGAGTCCAGCTTTGGCGACCATCTCGGAGGTTGCCCCGCCGAAGCCGGCCGCCCCGAGGTCCCGGGCGGCCTCGATCAGATTCCCGTCGACGAGTTCCTCGTTTGCCTCGATCAGCAGTTTTTCGGTATAGGGATCGCCGACCTGGACCGCGGGACGATCCTCGGTTTCTGCGTCTTCGGCGAGGTCCTCGCTGGCGAATGACGCACCTCCCAACCCGTCTCGACCGGTCGCGTTACCCACGAGCACTAGTTTGTTCCCGGGCTCGGTTACCGCCGCCGTCACCAGCCGATCTTGATCCGTCAGGCCGATACAGGCCACGTTCACGAGCGGGTTGCCCTCGTATCCCTCGTCGAACGAGACGCTGCCAGTCACGGTCGGAACGCCGATGCAGTTCCCGTAGTGTCCGATTCCCTCGACGACACCCTCGAAGAGGTACCGGGAGTGATCCCGATCGAACGCACCGAAGTACAGCGAGTCGGCGAGAGCGATCGGATACGCCCCCATCGACATCGTGTCGCGGACGATTCCACCGACGCCAGTTGCTGCCCCGTCGAACGGGTCGACGTAGGAGGGGTGATTGTGGCTCTCGATGCCCAACGTGATGTATGTCGCTGATCGATCGTCACCGTCGTCTCCCTCGGTAGTTTCCGAATCGATTCCTTCGTTCGGCAACTCGACGACTGCCGCGTCGTCACCCGGTCCGACTACGACCTGTGGTCCCTCGCTATCGAAGGCCGAAAGCAAGGGTCGCGAGGATCGGTACGCGCAGTGTTCGCTCCAGAGGTTCTCAAAGAGTGCTTCCTCGGCCGGGGTGGGTTCTCTCCCAAGTTCGTCGACTACGAGCGTTCGATCCGAGGAGGAAAGACTCATTCATCCGAGTGCACCTCTGCGGCAAATAAAGCGCTTTTCATCCGCGGGTTCGATCCGGGGTCGACGGAGCCTTTCCTTTCACCCGCTAGAATAGCCGCCGTCCACGACGAGAGCGTGCCCCGTAACGAAGGACGCTTCGTCGCTCGCGAGAAACAGAATGGCGTCGGCGATTTCCTCTGGCTGGCCGATGCGTTTGAGCGCGTACTGGCGTTCTAGCTTCTCACGGGCCGCCTCCGGATCCTCGTGCGACTCGAGTCCGCCGCGAACCAGTGGCGTGTCAATAAAACCCGGACAGACTGTGTTGGCCCGCACTCCGTATCGGCCGAGTTCGCCTGCGATGGTTCGCGTGAACTTGTTTACGCCGCCCTTGGTGAAAGCGTACGCCGCCGACCACGGCTGGCCGATCACGCCAGCCAGCGAGGCGACGTTGACGATGGCTCCGGACTCCTGGGCTTTGAAGTGAGGAATCGCGGACCGGCAGCCGTTCCAGACGCCTTTCGCGTTCACGTCGAAGACTCGATCGCGGACATCGAGCGGGACCTCTTCCATCGCGGCGTTTCCCTGGCCGATTCCGGCGTTGTTGACGATGACGTGGAGGCCATACGAGTCGGCGGCCGCGTCGACGGCGTCCTCGACGGCAGCCGCGTCGGTGACGTCGAGTTCGTCAGCGACGGCCTCGCCCGGAATGCCGTCGTCGTCTTCGATCATCGCGACGGTCTCTTCGACACCGTCGACGTCGACATCGGTGGCGACGACCGTCGCACCTTCCGCCGCACATCGTTTCGCGGTCGCCCGTCCGATTCCTGAGCCCGCCCCCGTGACGAATACGGTCTTGTCTTCGAGTCGCATGGGAAATGCTTCGAGGCCGCACGTATAAGAGTGGGTTGTTGCGGCAGACGGGGTGTCGCGGATAACACGCACCATGGCGAACGTTGAAGATGTGTCGCTCCCGACGTCCGAACATGACTCGGTGGATTCGAATCGGTGCGTGGGTAGTACTCGGGCTTCTCGTGCTGTGGGTCGTCTCCGAAATCATGCAGTTATTCCTGGGATTTCTGTCGTGGGTAATCAGTACCGTCGTTTCGTTGATCCTCGTCATCCTGGTGCTGTATCTAATCTACCTCGGCGTCTCGAAATTCCTCGGTCGTCGCACGGGTAGTTCGAATCGGTTGCGGTAACGGACCGTCGGGTCAGTTTTCGGTGGCCGCGATGCCCAGGTCGAGAGTACTCCCGTCGTCGAACGTCAACGTGACGACGATGTCGGCGTCGTTCGGATCGACAAAGGAATCGTCGGAGATGGTGAGGCCGTTACTGAAACGTTCGAGGACAACACCGACCTGTCCTTCAAAGGTCACCGGTACCTCGCTGCCGTCGATTTCCTCGGTTCGTCCGTCATAGGCGTAATCGGTCTGGACATCGACGTCGGTCGCGGTGACTTCGTCCTCGGCTTCGATGTCGAACTCGAGCGTTCGATCCTGTCCACCGGTGGTTTGGATCGTCCCGGGTACGCCTGACACCACGTCGGCCTCCTCGTCCTCAATGACGACCGTGTCGGTGTCAGTGGTGTTTTCGCTCGATAGATCCACTTGGTACTCGCCGGGATCGAGGTCGGTGGTATCAAAGGTTTGCCCGAACGAGTCCTCCTCGTCGGGATCGAGAGTCAACGTGACGGTGTGGGTGTATGCAGAGCCGAGGTCGCCCGGCGAGTCTTCATACAGCGTGAGATCGACGTCCTGGGTGTCGGTTTCGTCGCCGATGTTCGTCACTGTCGAGTCGACCTGGAGACTGTTGCCTTGCAGCACCGGCGAGTTCGAACTGTCAATACTCGTCGAGAAGAACGGGCCATCTTCAGGGTCAACGACCTTAATCGTCTCGTTGTCCGAGTCGACCTCGCTTGCGACTTCGACCGCGATCTCTGGCGAGTCCAGCGACGACGTGTCGTAATCGAATTCTAGCTGTTGTCCTTCGCTCGAATCGAGCGTCACGGTCTTCGTTTCCTCGAGGCTGTTATTGACAAAGAATTCAATATCTGCATCGCCCCCGCCTCCGGTGTTGAATACCGTCGCGACGGTCGTCGCCGTTTCACCGGCGAACACTTCGTCGTCGGTTTTGGCCGTGTCGATGTCGACCTGAATCAACGGATCCGTCGTGTCAAAACCGACGAAGTACGTCCCCTGATCGCCTGTTTCGTAGAGGAAGGTAACGACGAAGAAGGCCTGATCGCTGATGTCGTTCCATTCGAGGTCGATGACTGTTGTCGGATCCTCCTCGTCGTCGCCTTCGATCGTAATCTCCGGCTCCAGGTCGATGAAATCGCTCCGGGTAAACATTCGCCCCGAGGACTCCGTCTCGCCCGGACCATATACGTCGGCGTAATCCGGCGAGACACCTCCCTGGTGGACGGTCGCGAAGTTCAACCGGGATTCTTGGACTGTGGCGTTCTCCCCCCGATTCGTAAAGTGAAGCGAAGCAGTTTCGCCGTTCAGTTCTTGGTAGGTGAGTTGAATGACGCCCTCTCCGACCGGATTGATGTCAGATCTGTCAGGAGCTCTTTCGCCACCTGTAGGAACGCTGTTGATTCCGACCGGTGCGTACTCGAAATCGTACGTCCCGGAGAGTTCGATAGTGAGCACACCGTTTTCGACGGTAATCTCCTCACCCTCCCCCAGTTCGTCGCCGAGAAGTGTTTCCCACTCGGATTCGGAAAGTTCGGTCGGGATCTCGACCACGGGATTAGAAACACTCTCCGTCTCAAGCAGACCGGGTATCGGCTCGACGGTCACCCGGCGCTGGCTGCTTTCCTGGAATTCTGAGAGAACCGGGATCAGGCTTACCGTGTTCCCACTCAAGATTTCCTGGTCTGAATAGGTGATGACGTCGTCACCGTAATCGTGGTAAACGACCGTGTTCTCGTATCGAAGCGTCCCGTGGCTCTGGAACTCTGAATAAGTGGGTGTGTACTCGATAAACCGGGTTTCCTGGTCGTTTTCGTCGAGGAATTCTACCTCTTCAGCGCCGTCATCTCTGTACACTGTGATCGTCTCAGGATTCGTGGTACGAATGGACCCACTCGGATCCGGTGGATTCATGGCGAAGATACGGGTCGGATACTGCGTTCCGAGTGAAACCCCGGCCCGTGTCCGCTCTCCTTTGATCTTGGCGTCCAGCACCGCATTCCGGACGTCGACCATCTCGCCCTGAACTTGTTGGTTGTGATCGAACTCCACACCTTCGTTCTGGCTCGGGACGACGAACGCCTGATATCCCGAGAAGGTAATGATGAGGATGACGAAGATAAGGAGAAAGCCAATGACAGGTGCCACACTTCGCGTGTCGCCCCCGAAATTCATGTAGTCCGATAGTTCGTCAGGGATTATATAAACCACGGTGCGACGCCAGTGTGCTCGCAGCACGTGTTGGCGGCCTCATTCGACCGATAATCGTTGGAACACGGATTACAGCGCGTTTTCGAGCGACGCAGCGACATGTCGTGCCCTGTCTGCAAGTGATTCCGAAACGTGGCCGGCGTCGACCGCGTCGTCGAGTTCGTCATCATCGACGCGGCGGACCTCGCCGTCGGGCGTCTTGACCACGTCGACGTGGAGGTCGACGTATCGTGCCTCGTCGGGGAAGAGTTCGAC
>JBKGZK010000032.1:0-22662 GCA_046545615.1 Natronomonas sp. | reverse complement strand
CCGTCGATCGTCAGCAGACATTCTCGATAACTCACCTCAGTCCGCCTCTCATCGCAGGCACCACAGTCACCTCGGCGTCCGCCGGACAGTGGTCGTCCGGTTCGACCCGATTGCCATTGACCTGGATTCTGACGCTCGGTCGAAGTGACCCTTCGTCGTCGAACAGCTGCGCCTTCGCTCGTGGATAGGTGTCGACCAGTGCCGATAGCGCGTCGTCGACGGTCCCGCCATCGAATTCGATGTCGGCCTCCTTGCCTTCTGTGGCACCTCTGAGCGGGCCGTAGACGAAGAGTTTCATACCACGCGTACGGACGCCGTGGCCAAAACTTACACGTCGACTGACTCCAACCAATCGAGACCGACGTGCCCTCCATCGTTTGGTTCGGAATACTCCGGTGCAGCATTCGGTTCGTGTGTCGGGTCGACGAATTTTCGTTCGATTTCGCGAACCAGAGCGTCGAAGCCGGGATCGTCAGGCCCTATGTCTCGACCGAATCCGTCCGAAATTTCGTCCGCGATTAGGTCGGGTAGCGCGTAGGCGTAGTATCCCTTTCCGACGTGATCGATAAACCCGCTCGTTCGCAAGGCTCGGTTTGCTGCGTAGGCGTGGTTTCGGCCCCCCTCGCCGCCCACAGCATCGAACGCCCTCAGTGGCGTCGCCACGTCAGTATCTCGATAATGACAGAGCAGTCGTCGCTCGACGGTCGAGAGCAGGTCTATCTCGGTCGAGATTCGGGCGACGAGTCGATCACGCCGAACGTCGTCCGTGTTCGAGGCCGAAACGTGTCCGTTACTTCCGGATGGGAGGCTTGGTTCGGGATCGGTTCGGCCGTCTGGGGTCCCGGATTCTCGATATGTGCGATCGCCGTTTCGGTGCACGCCGACACCATCGCCGGTGGGATCAGAGTTGGGCCCAGTCCCCCCTGGTCGTCCGGACGCTTTGGTAGTCATCGCTCGCGTGAAGCGGTCAGCCATTCTCTTTAAGTCCCTGGCATCGGCGAGTTGTCGTTCGAGGTCGTCGATGCGTTCGTCCTTCTGTTCGAGCTTCCGCTCGAGTTCCGAAATGTGATTTTCGCGTTCGTGTTGCCGCTCGGTTATCGAGGTGAGCTCCTCGACGAGGTCCCCACTTACGCTTTTGAGGTCGGGGCGTTCGAAATCTTCCAGCCCGGGCGTTGCACCGGCGTCGAACGTTCGTTTACGGTCAAACTGGACCGGGCGGACATCGTCGAACCAATCGGTCCGGAGGAAGCACTCGCCGTCTTCGAGTTCTTCGACGTAATCGCCGTACTCGCTTCCGAGGATGTTGGCGACGACCGACGTGTCGTTTTTCCACGTCAGCCGATGCCAGACGAGCCAGTCGCACTGGGTGATGAAGTCCTTCTTGACGTCTGCCGGCCGTTGGGAGATGCCGACGATGCCGAGGCCGTGCTTTCGTCCGCGTTTGCCGACCTTGATGAGCATCCTTCCGCACTCGTCCATGCCACCGCCCTCGGGGATGTATTCGTGAACTTCCTCCACCAGCATGAGGAAGGGCTGCTTGCGCTTTTTCTCCTTGGCAAAGAGGTGTTTGGTCACCGAGTACAGGATTTCGCGGGCTTTCGATTCCTCGAGAAAACTCGAGACATCCAGGATGATCGGCACGTTCTGTTCGAGAGCGAGTTCGGCAATCTTTTCGGCGTGCTCTACGCCGACGCGCAGGTCGCATTCGTCGTCACCGCCCACGTGGAGTATTTCGTATTCCTCCTTTAGACCATAATACTCGCCGTCGATGTCGACGGCGAGCAGACTGTAGCCACGATCCAGCAGGTTTTCAGCGACCACGCTTGCGGAGTTGGATTTGCCGGATCCCGATTTACCCGTGATGAACCCTCGTCCGGTGAGTAGGTCGACGATCGGGAGATCCACTGTCCGACCCGCCGCAGAACCACGACTCACTTCACCGACGGTAATCGTTTCGTCCATTGAGGGAGGACAGACCCCGATCGTACATAGTTCTCCGTCAGACGGACGTCATTTGCGAGGGTCTTCGGGTTCGAATCTGACGAAATCTGAGAGCACGGTCTGTCCGCGGAGAACATCGGTACCCGTGCGTTGAGGCTCCTGTTTATCTGTGGGGAAATCGCTCGCCGAGCTGGCTTCGGTGGTGGCTACCCCGTTCCAGTCGTCGAAGGTTGCCTGGTCACGTTCGTCGAAGGAGAGGTTCGAGACGCGAACACCGAGTTTGCGGACCGGATCGTCTTCGAATTCTTCGAGGAGGCGCTGGGTAATGGCTTCGACCAGGTCCGGATCGTCGACGGGACCGGACAACGATCGTTCCCGGGTCTGGACTTCGTAGGGTGGGGTCACGACTTTTATCCCGATGGTCTTGTACAGTATGCCTCGCCCTCTCGCCCGTTGGGTAACTTCCTCGGCGAGTGTCCGGAGCTTCGCGCGTTTCTCATCAGGGTCGTCGGTTGCGTCGACGAACGCAGATTCGCTAGAGAGACTCTTCGGACGCCCACGAGGTTCCACCTCTCTGTTGTCTTCGCCGCGCGCTTGCCGATACAGGGCTCGACCTCGTTCCCCGAATCGATCGATCAACACTGCCTCGTCGGCGTCCGCGATGTCACCGGCAGTTTCGAACCCCATCGACCGAAGCTCAGACGCCGTTACAGGCCCGACGCCGTGGAGCTCACCGACGGCCATCGGCGCGAGGAACCCCTCGACGAGGTCCGGTGGCACCACGACGAGCCCGTCTGGTTTCTCCGCATCCGAGGCGAGTTTCGCAGTCGTCATGTCCGGGGCAATCCCGACACTCGCCACGACCCCAGTTTCCTCCTCAATGTCCGCTTTCAACCGCCTACCGAACGCCTCGGCGTCGTCCCAGGAAATCTCGCCCGGATCGAGGTACGCCTCGTCCACGGAGACGTTCCGGAGCGTCTCTGCGGCGTCAGCGAGGACTGCCTTGACCGCACGGCTCACCGACTCGTAAAACGACATGTCCACGGGCCGATAAATACCGGTCTCGTCGGGGTTCGGCGCGTCGGGATCGTCGGTATCGGCATCAGTCCGTCGTGGGAGTTTCTCGAGTGCGTCGCCGATCCCCATCGCCGATTCGACGCCGAACTCACGGGCCTCGTAGCTCGCTGTTGCGACGGCACCGTGGGACTCACCGGGTTCGAATCCCATGCCGACGACCACCGGCTCGTCTACGAGCGTGGGATCGCGGAGTCGCTCGCAGGCTGCGTAAAAACAGTCGACATCGACGTGGCAGACCACCTGCGTGCGTTCCTCCACGCCCGGAAGCCGTGGCATTGTTCGTACTGGGTTCCACTCGTCCTTAAGACTGTAGCGTCTCCCCGTGGACGGTGGCGGCGTCGGTCATTGTCCGGTCACGGTTGGTTGAGGTCACGATATCGAATGCGAGAGCAATTGTCGCCTACAGGACGTCCATCTCGTCGAGGCGTTCCGGCAGGTACGTATCCGTCACGAAGTCGAGCCCCCGGGACGCCAGTGCCTGCTGTTCGGCTTTCTTTTCGATCTCGAGCTGGAGTTCGATTTGTTCGGTCCAGTAGTCGTCCTGGAATCGCGGATCCTCGAGTTCGCTTTCGAGGGCGTTGACGTCGGAATCCGATAGTGGGTCAGTCGGAAGGTCGTACTCCACGATGTCGGCGGGCTGGATCCCGATGTATTCTGCCTCGGGCGTCGCCAGATACTCCGAAAGGTGGGCGGACTTGATCGAGCCATAGGATACGGACGCATAGATGCGATAGGACCACGGGTCGCCGTCGCAAAAGACCACGACCGGGAGGTCGAGTTCGTCGTGAAGTCGTTTCGTAATTCGTCGCGTCGCCCGGGCCGGCTGCCCCTTCAGGTGGACGATTATGCTCTTGTACTCCTCGTCGAAGCCGTTTTCCACCAGTCGATCTCGCATCCCGCCGGTCTCGACACAGAGCACGCACTCGGCGTCGTGATCGAGGAACTCGATCGTGTCCGGATTGTTCGGAATCTGGTAGCCCCCCTCCCCGACGTCGAGCTGGCAGTGGATCTCTCGCTCGCCCCGTCGCGTCTGTTCGCGAAGTTCGAGCGGTCCCATGATCGTGGCTCCGGACTCCTCGGGTCGCATGTGGAAGTCCTCGCGGGTGACCTTCGAGACAATCTCGAGGTCCTCGATCAGCTGGTTCGATTCGTCCTGGTCGTTGAAGTGTGAGTGCTCCTCCTCCCAGGATTCGCTGAGATAGTAGAGTTCACGCAGGGTGGACGAACGGTCCTGTTCGAGCTGGTTCGACAGAAATTCGATGGTGTAGACGGCCTTGAGGAGCTTTTTTGCCCCCCGGACGCTGTTGGCCGAGCGCGTGGAGTGTCGGTCGCCGTAGACCCAGACGTGTGAATCCTCGTCGTATTCGATGTTGCTTTTCGTCCGGGTGGGAATCTCCATGTGCGGGACGCTACCCCGGTCGAACTGGTCGTAGAACTGTGCCGCAAGGTCGATCAGGCGCTTCCGAGCGAGTTCGTCGCGTACGGTGTCTGTTTTTGAGCTCATGTTAGGCGTTGATGGTGAGGATGTCCGGTTCGATGCCGTCGACGGAGATGTCGAACTCCGCGTCGCCGTCGACCTCATATTCGAGAACCGCTCGTTCGCCGGCCGATACCGTCGGTGACCACTTCAGGAACCATTCTCCGTCCATGTCGACGACTGTCGCCTCGTCGGGATTGCCTGGATCCTCGGACACCATTTCCGTAATTTCGGGGGCTGCGTTGGTATCATCGTAGTTGACGACGGACAGTCGAACGGTGGACCCCTCGATTTCCCGTTCGACGAGCACGTTGTTCATGATCCGTGCGAGTGAATCGTCGATGTCGAGCGGTTCCGATTCAGTCACCTCCGAGAGCTTCCTGGCCATTTCCGGGAGTATCTCGGCGATGACGTTCTGTTTTCGCCGGCGTTTCTCCATCGATCGTCGCTTGTTCAGATAGGATTTCAACTCCCGGGCGGCCTCCCTGAGTGCGAGTTCGATCTCATCTTCGATCTCCGGGATATTCGCCACGGCGTCCTTCGATTCGCTCGTAAATGGGACATTCGTCGACGCCACGTGGATCATGAGAACGGCGGGTCCGTTGGGCATCCCACTCCCACCGGGTTGATCCAGCCCGTAATTTCGCCAGTTGATGCTTTTAACGACGTCGACGGTGGCACAGGCACCACGCTGGTAAACGAGCGGGACGCGATTTGCAAAACGGAGAACGTCGACGGACTCTCCTTCCGGGAGCTCACCGCCATAAGCAATCCCGGCCTCGACCACGAACGGATCGCCACCGTGAACCTGCGCGTCACGGGTCGCTGCCGCGTAGAAGTCTGCGTCGTACTCTTTTTCGAGGCCCGCGCGGACGAGTTCCGCGGAGATGGGTGCCAGACAGTCCGTCGGTGGTGCGAGGATGTCCGTCTCCCGCATTGCCTCGAGTAGTCGTGCGGCAGCGTCCCGATCGTCCGCGATTTGGGTTACCTTCGGGACCTCGTCCGAGACGCCGACCGATCGGTCCCAGATCGCTTTCAGGACGTTCTCTCTGGCCGTCTCACCGAAACTGGCATCGTCGCGTTCGACCGTCATGTCGGCCGCTCGATCCACGAAATCTTCGAGTGTGGCACGCGTGAGTCGGTCCCGGTGATCGTCGAGTGAGTTGAATTTCTCACCGAGCCGGCGGGCCATTGCCTCGACCACGGCGTCGTCCTTTCGACTCGTCGTCGCGTCGTCGACGATCGCATACAGGTCGGCGGGTCGATCCGTTGCGATGCACCCCCAGGCTGCCTCGATGGCGTTATCTCGCACCGTTTCGCCGAACGTTTGGTCGAAATCGTCTTCGACGTCATCGGCAACCCTGTCGACGATCGAGACGACCTCTGTGTGTGCAATTCGGTCGGCCGATGAAATGGACTCGGTGACAGACCGGGCAAACGTCTTCGTTGCTTCGGCACTCTTGTTCGCAACCGCGGCCCGGATCGACGATTCGAGATCGACGTCTTCGACGTTGTTCGCGGGTGGACGCCACGGAATCTCGCGGCCGAACTGCCGGTCTCGAAACCGGTCGAGTATCGATTCGGCAGTTTTTGCGCCGACGCGGGTAAATTCACCCTGCAGGAACCCCGACACGGAATACGAGTCGGTTGCTTCGAGCATCTTCAACAGCGTTCCGAGTTCGACACCGTGTGGGTGGGGGCGGATTTCTTCGGTCTCGGGCGGCAGGTCGTCGGTGACGCGTTCGAATTTTTCGGAGGTTGCTGGCTCGTGATATTCGATTCGGGCGTGTGGATTGACGACCGCGGTATTTTTGACATACTCTTCGAGTTGCGAGCGCGCACGCATGTTGGCCTCGAGTTCAATCTCGATGCGGGTTCCGTGTGGCCGGTCCCAGCTCGTGACTTCGTCGCGCTCGATTTCGGGCTCGTTCGACTCGGTGTCGATGGTGAGCTCGAAGTACCGGGCATTGGCACCGTTTTGTGTTTTCGAGGTAATTCGGGCGGGTTTTCCGCTCGTCAACTGCGCGTAGAGGACCGCCGCAGAGATACCAATCCCCTGCTGGCCTCGCGCCTGTTCGCGTTTGTGAAACCGCGAGCCATAGAGGAGTTTACCGAACACTTTCGGAATCTGTTCTTTCGTGATTCCCGGCCCGTTGTCCTCGACGACGAGGCGGTAGTAATCGTCTCGATCCTCAATTTCGATGTAGATGTCAGGGAGGACGCCAGCCTCCTCCGTTGCGTCGAGTGCGTTGTCGACGGCTTCCTTGACAGCGGTAACGAGGGCCTTCGCCCCGCTGTCGAATCCGAGCATCTGCTTGTTCTTCTCGAAGAACTCGGCGATAGAGATGGAGCGCTGACTGCGAGCCAGCTCCTCCGCAATTGGCTCGCTCGGCCTCTCGCCGAGTTGCGACTGATGCGACGTCATTCGTGCATCCATAAACTCGCCGGAACCTAAAACACCGTCGTTACCGTAGTGAAAGTAAAACCGAAAGACGAGATCGGTCCGATGACGGACGTCAGACGTTACTGGTACATACAATGTTATCGATCGTGGGAGGATAGCGTTGGAATGCACCATCCGTAAACGTGACCGCGTCGAGAGTCCCAACCCTTAGAGAAAGTTTACTTGGACTCACTATTACCGGTTCACGATATTTCCGAAATCTATGTTTTCAAATACCATTATTGCAAAAATCAATAAATATCCGACAATTCAGACATATATAAAATAAGAATAATGAATTATATATTAAAATAATTTAATTATACAGTTTAAATAACCAAATTAAAATGTTTACAATAAAGATCCACTCCGTTATAGACGAATTAATTTATTATTCTCAAATAAAAGAAAAATTTATAAAAATTTCCCTATTGTAATAAAATTGCTAATTAATTTATAATCAATTGAAGTCCTACGCGCGCGGGCGTGCGGGGGTTTTATCAATTGTGGCGAATAAGGCTAACGCGTTAGATGTCCAAGGAGAACGAATACGGAGCCGGACAGATTCAGGTATTGGAAGGCCTCGAGGCCGTCCGGAAACGCCCGGCAATGTACGTCGGGTCGACCGATTCTCGTGGATTGCACCATCTCGTCTACGAAGTCGTCGACAACTCCATCGACGAAGCACTCGCGGGCTATTGCGATACAATCGAAGTCGTCCTCCACGAGGACGGATCCGTGAGCGTCGTCGACGACGGCCGAGGTATCCCGGTCGACACCCACGAAGAATATGACAGACCGGCCGTGGAGGTCATTTTAACCGTCCTCCACGCCGGAGGAAAGTTCGACAGCAAATCGTACCAGGTCTCCGGTGGCCTTCACGGAGTCGGCGTGAGTGTCGTCAACGCCCTCTCGTCGTCGCTTGAGGTCGAGATCCGACGCGATGGTGCCATCTGGAGCCATCGCTTCGAACGAGGGGAACCGCAGGGCGACCTCGAACGCATCCGCGACCTGGATAGCGATGATACCGGGACGGCGATCACCTTCTACCCCGACAACGAAATCTTCGAAACGACCGACCTCGACTATTCAACGCTGTCGAGTCGACTCCGCGAACTCGCCTTCCTGAATCCCGGCGTTGAAATTACGATTCGGGACGAACGGGCCGACGACGAAACGTCGGATACGTTCGTATACGACGGCGGGATCAAGGAGTTCGTGGCATACCTCAACGAGACCAGGCGAGTGCTCCACGACCAGGTCGTGTATTTCCAGGCCGAGGATAACGACGTTCACGTCGAAATCGCCCTCCAGGCCACCGCGGACGTCCAGGGATCGATTCATGCGTTCGCCAACAACATCAATACCCGAGAGGGCGGTACGCACCTCACCGGGTTTAAAACGGCGCTCACTCGCGTTATCAACGACTACGCCACCTCGAACGGTCTCCTCGGAGACATCGACGGCACCCTCAAGGGTGACGACATCCGGGAAGGAATGACTGCCGTCATCTCGGTGAAGCATCCCGACCCGCAGTTCGAGGGACAGACGAAGACGAAACTCGGCAACAGCGAGGTCCGGGGCATCGTCGAGAGCATCGTCCACGAAGAACTTTCGACCTTCCTGGAAGAGAATCCGGACACGGCGTCGGTCATCGTATCCAAAGCCGTCGAGGCCGCGAAGGCTCGACTGGCGGCGAAGAAGGCCGAGGAACTAACAAGACGGAAGTCCGCCCTCGAAACGACGAGCCTCCCGGGGAAGCTCGCGGATTGCCAGACTCGCGATCCGTCTGAAGCCGAGCTATTCGTCGTGGAGGGTGATTCGGCCGGCGGGAGCGCCAAACAGGGTCGCAATCCGGAGTTTCAGGCGATCTTGCCACTCAGCGGTAAGATCCTCAACGTCGAAAAACACCGTCTGGATCGCGTCCTCGAAAACGACGAGATCCGCAGCCTTATCACCGCCATCGGCACCGGAATCGGGGACGAATTCGACATCGAAGAGGCGAGATACGAGAAGGTAATCATCCTCTCCGACGCCGACGTCGACGGGGCCCACATAAGAACGCTGCTGTTGACGTTGTTGTATCGCCACATGACGCCCCTGTTGGAAGCGGGATACGTCTACGCCGCACAGCCTCCGCTTTACCGAATTCGCTACAAGGGCGAAACTTACGACGCGATGACGGAAGCCGAACGCGAGCAGGTCGTTGAGGAGGTGTGCGACGGTTCGCCCGATCAGCTCCAGCGCTTCAAGGGTCTCGGCGAGATGAACCCCGAACAGCTATGGGAGACCACGATGAACCCAGAAAATCGGATTCTCAAACAGATCACGATAGAGGACGCTGCCGCCGCAGATCGAATGTTTTCGGTCCTGATGGGTGATGCTGTAGAACCCCGCAAGCAGTTCATCAAGGATCACGCCGAGGACGCGGAGTGGGTGGATATATGAGTTCGGACCTACCCGACGTCCCGGACGACGCCGGCGATCGAATCGAACCCATCCGGATTGAGGACGAAATGGAGCAGTCCTACATCGATTACGCGATGAGTGTCATCGTTGGTCGGGCGCTCCCGGACGCGAGGGACGGCCTCAAACCGGTCCAGCGACGAATCCTGTACGCGATGGAGGAGATGGGTATCACCTCCAACACCGGTCATCGGAAGTCGTCGTCGATCGTCGGCGAGACAATGGGTAACTACCACCCCCACGGCGACCAGGCTATCTACGACGCGCTTGCCCGGATGGCACAGGAGTTTTCGCTCCGGTACCCGCTCGTCGACGGGCAGGGGAACTTCGGGAGCGTCGACGGCGATCCACCGGCGGCGATGCGGTACACAGAGGCCCGGATGGCCCCGATTGCGGAGGAGTTACTCGCGGACATCGACAAGGACACCGTCGATTTCGCGAGCAACTACGACGACCGCCTTACCGAACCTGCGGTCCTCCCTGCTCGCGTCCCCAACCTACTCGTCAACGGGGCATCCGGGATAGCGGTGGGGATGTCGACCAACATCCCGCCCCACAATCTCGGAGAAATCATCGACGCCGCCATCCACGTTATAGACACGCCGGACTGTTCGGTCGAAGACCTCATCGACATGCCCGACTCCGAGGGCTTCGTCAAGGGGCCGGACTTCCCAACTGGTGCCAAGATTGTCAACCGTGAGGGCCTCTACGACGCGTATACCGAGGGACGCGGTCGACTCCGCGTTCGAGCCGACATTGAGGTCGAACGATCCGATCGCGACAGCGACCGGATCGTCGTCACCGAGATTCCTTACCAGGAAAACAAGGCCCGCCGTATTGAACGGATAGCCAACGACGTCAACGAAGGGACCATCGAGGGCATTCGCGATATCCGGGACGAATCCGACCGAAACGGGATCCGGGTCGTCATCGAACTCAAACGCAACGCAAACACCGATGTGGTGAAAAACCAGCTGCTCGAACGCCACCTCGAACGCACGTTTTCGGTCATCTCGCTCGCCCTGATCGACGACCAGCCGACGGTCTTGAACCTCAAGGAGCTGCTCAAGGCGTTTATCGACCACCGCCGGGAGGTCGTGCGGCGGCGCTCCGAGTTCGAACTCGGCGAGGCAACGGATCGGGCGCACATCCTCGAGGGACGATTGCACGCCCTGGAACACGTCGACGACGTAGTCGAACTCATTCGGTCCTGTGACGATCGCGCGGCCGCAATCGAGGGGTTGCAGGCGAACTTCGAACTCTCCGAACGGCAGGCCGAACACGTCGTCAGAATGCAGCTCGGCTCGCTCACCTCGATGGAAGTCGAGGAGATCGAAGCCGAATACGAGGAGGTCGAGGCCGAAATCGAACGCCTCGAAACGATTCTCGGCGACGAATCCGAGCTCCTCGGAGTCATCAAGGACGAACTCCGCGAAATCAGGGACGAGTATGCCGACGAACGGCGGACGGACATCATCGAAGACGCCGGCGCGGTGACGCGCGAAGACCTCATCGCCGAAGAAGAGATGGTCGTCGTGGTGACCGAGGACGATTACGTCAAGCGCATGCCGCTTTCGACGTTCGATTCACAACACCGAGGCGGTAAGGGAATCATAGGCACCCGCCCGAAGGAAGGCGACATGGTTTCGACGGTGTTCGTCGCGTCGACTCACGACTACCTCCTGTGCTTTACGAATCGGGGACAGGTCTATCGATTAAAAGTCTTCGAACTCCCAGAAATGGGACGAAACGCGAGGGGGACGTCGGCCGTCAACGTCATCGATCTCGACAACGAAGAGGAAATCACCGCCGTGGTCAATGTCGACGATATCGACGCAGGATACCTCGCAATGGCGACCCGTGACGGCTACGTTAAGCGGACCGAAGTCACGGCTTTCGAGAACGTCCACGCGGGCGGCATCAGGGCGGCGCACCTCGAGGATGGCGACGAACTCGTGGACGTTGAGGTCACCGACGGTGACGGCGATTTAATCGTGGGTACGCGCGAGGGAATGACCATTCGGTTCGCCGAGGCCGACGCCAGATCCATGGGTCGGACCGCCCGCGGTGTCCACGGGATCGAACTCACAGGGGACGACAGCGTTGCTGGCCTCGTTGCGGCCAGTCCGGACGACGACCGAGATTTACTGACGGTGACACGAAACGGGTTCGGAAAGCGCACTCCGCTGTCCGAGTATCGACGACAGTCCCGGTATGGAAAGGGTCTCATCGACATCAAGACCGACGACCGAAACGGCGAGGTCTGTGCGTTGAATGCCGTTTCACCCGGCGACGGTCTCGTCATCATGAGCGAGTCGGGACAGATCATGCGGACGGACGTCTCCGACGTGTCCGAGGTCGGCCGCAACACCAAAGGCGTCGTCATCATGCGCCTCGACGACGATCGAGTTGCCGGTGTCGACACGGTGTCTTCTGGAGACGAGTAGTACCATCTCCGACTGCATCGATTCGCCAGTCGACGATGGACAGTTGAGGACCGTCGCAGATGTACCGACCCGGAACAGTTTTGCGTTCGACCGCACACCTACAGCCGTATGCCCGACGAAACCGATACCGAGTTCGGGGAATTCGGCGGCCGCTTCGTTCCCGAACCACTGCTCGAACCGCTCGAGGAACTCGCCAACGCGTTCGATGCCATCGCACTGGATGACGAGTTTCAGGAAGAATTTCGCTCAATTATGGCGTCCTACGCGGGACGGCCGACACCGCTGTACTACGCCTCGAACCTGAGCGATGCCTACGGAGCTGACATCTATCTCAAACGGGAGGACCTGCTGCACGGTGGCGCACACAAAATGAACAACGCCGTGGGTCAGGCCCTGCTTGCGGTGAAGGCCGGCAAGGATCGACTCATCGCGGAGACGGGTGCCGGACAGCACGGAACCGCGACGGCGATGGTGGGGGCGTTGTTCAACCTCGACACGGAGATTTATATGGGCAAAAAGGATGTCGAGCGCCAGCAGATGAACGTCTTTCGGATGCGACTCATGGGTGCGGAGGTGAATGAGGTTACCCGCGGCGGCGAGGGACTCGCTGACGCCGTTGATGCGGCACTCGAGGATTTCGCCCAGAACATCGACGACACGCACTACCTGGTGGGATCCGTCGTGGGACCGGATCCATTCCCTCGCATGGTCAGGGAGTTCCAGTCGGTAATTGGCACGGAAGCGCGCGAACAAATTCTGGAGCAAACTGGCGAACTCCCCGATGCCGCCGTGGCCTGCGTCGGTGGTGGCTCAAACGCGATCGGCCTGTTTCACGCGTTTCGTGACGATCCGGTCGAGTTTTACGGAGGCGAAGGGGGTGGCGAAGGCGAAGACTCGAAACGACACGCGGCCCCACTCGCGAAGGGGACCGAAGACGTCATCCACGGCATGAAAACGCGGGTCATCGAGGACGACGTGGAAGTTCACAGCGTGTCCGCGGGACTCGATTACCCGGGTGTCGGGCCCGAGCACGCGATGTTCAGGGAACTCGGCCGGGCCGAATACCGGGCCATAACGGACGACGAGGCGCTCGAGGCCTTCCGCGATCTTTCCGAAGAGGAAGGAATCATCCCGGCACTCGAAACCAGTCATGCGCTCGCGCTCGCCAAACAACTCGCTGCCGCGGGCGACCACGAGACGATCGTCGTAAACCTCTCCGGTCGCGGCGACAAGGACATGGCGCAGGCCGCAGAACTCTTCAATCTCGATTGATCGAGCGATAGACGAGTTCCTCACCCGAACGCATCGTCGTCGGACCTATCTAACGATTGTGGAGAGGTCGTCCCTTCGCCAGGCAAATATCGGCGGAGACAAATTCAACGATACTGGTGGCACACTCGTTCGAGGCCGGTTTCGAAATCGATTTCGGGCTCCCAACCCGTCGCCTCCGTCAATTTCGACGCGTCCGCACAGGTATCGTGGACGTACACCTCTTCGGGAATCGGGTTCTCGATGTACTCGGGTTCGACGTCGACACCAAGGAGGTCATTGAGGCGATCGACGAGCTCGTTGAACGAGTATGCGTCGCCTGTCCCGACGTTGTAGGTTCCATCCAGTTCGGCATCCGCGGCCCGAACGAGGGCATCCACGACATCCTCGACGTGGGTGAAGTCTCGCGTCTGAGTACCGTCTCCATAGATTACTGGCGACCGTCCATTCGCGATGTCGTCGGCGAACTGAGAGATCAGGTTGGCGTACTCCCCCTTGTGCGATTCGGCACCGTCGAAGCCCTGGTAGACAGAGAAGAATCGCATCCCTGCGAGCTGCAGGCCGTAGTGGTGGCTGTAATACTCCGCGTAGCGCTCGCGGGCTAGCTTCGACGCTTCGTATCCCGTCCGGGCTGTGACATCGAGCGATTCCGGGGTCGGCTCGGTTCGATCGCCGTAGATCGACGAGGTCGATGCGTAGACGATATTTTCACACCCGGTCGCCCGGACCTGTTCGACGACGTTGACGAATCCTTCCACGTTGATCCGGGCCCCAGATGAGGGGTCTTCTTCGTGCATCGGATACGATGATTTGGCTGCCAGGTGAAACAGGTAATCTACGTCAGCGGGGAGGTCGGATTCGAGAACGCTCCGTTCGTGAAATTCGACTGCGCTGTCGACGTTTTCGGGGGTCCCCAGGGAACAATCGTCTACGACGACGACTTCGTTGTCAGGTGCGAGCCGGTTGGCAAGATTCGCTCCGATGAACCCGCCACCTCCTGTAATGAGAATTCGTTTATCGTTCATACCAATACCCACCGGGCCCACTCCAAAGGCGTGTCGAAACGGGCGAAATAAGAGACGACTTCTCCCATCGTCGATAGTTGCGGATGAAGGGGAGACTGGACGGGCGAAAGCGTGATACCTAGCGGAATTAGAGTACAACTCTGGGGGCCGGCATTGGATCAAAAGCTGAATGCTTTTGCCACTCGCACTCTTCCAGACACACATGTCAACCGGCGTCGTGCTACTCAACTTTGGCGAACCCGAACGTCCCACGAGGGAGTCGGTCGTCGATTATCTCGAACGTATTTTTCTGGCCAACGCTGACCTCGATGAGGACGGGAAGACGCAATCCGCAGAAGACCGTGCCGAGAAACTTGCACGGCGTCGAGCACCCGGTCTCATCGAAGAGTACGAGGAAATTGATGGATCACCGCTTCGCCCGCAGGCAGCGCGACAGGCCGACCTCATTCAGCGTGAACTTGAGGACCGAGGACACGACGTTCGCACGTACCTCGGGATGCAGCACACGGAGCCCTTCATTCCGGACGCAGTCTCACAGGCCCATGCAGACGGTGTCGATCGACTCGTCGGTGTTCCCATGTACCCGCTGTGTGGACCATCGACAAATGTCGAATCATTGCAGCGCCTACGCGCGGCCGTCACCGAGGCAGCTTGGGACGTCGAGGTGAACGAACTCGTTGGGTGGCACCGACATCCGGGGTATACCCGAGTGCGAACCCAAAACATCGAGCGATTTCTCTCGACTCGGGGACTATCGATCGACGACAACACCCGACTCGTGTTTTCGGCACATGGTACACCGATTCACTACCTCGAGGACGGCAGTCGATACGTCACGTACGTGGAAGAATTCTGCGAGACGGTCGCGGCATTACTCGGCGGCGTTCCCTACGAACTCGGGTATCAGAATCACGAAAACCGGGGAATCGACTGGACCGAACCCGACGTCGAGACTGTCGTCAAGAAGGTGGACGCCGATCGAATTGTCGTCGAACCGGTCTCCTTCGTACACGAGCAATCGGAGACCCTCTCGGAGCTCGACGTCGAACTTCGCAAAGAAGCAGAAGAGGTCGGAGTGGACTTTTATCGCGTTCCGATACCCTACGACGACAACCGATTTATCGGAGCCATCAGCGACCTACTTGAGCCCTTTCTCGCCGATTTCGATCCAGGCTACTACCAGCTCCGTCAATGTAACTGCCGAGACGCTCCGGGTGCGTTCTGTTTGAACGCGCCACGATGATGCGCGTGGGTATCGTCGGTGCCGGGATCACTGGTTTGTCGCTTACTCACTACCTGGCTCGCCAGGACGTAGACGTCGTAACGGTGGAGTCATCGTCGCAACCTGGTGGTGCCATTCGATCGAGCCGGGTCGACGGTCGGCTTCTCGAATTCGGACCCCAACGGATCCGTCTCACACCAGAAATTCGAGGGTTCATCGACGAACTCGACCTTAACGACGAACTCCTCGTCGCGGACGATACCCTTCCGTTATACGTGTACGTACGGGGTGAACTCCGCGAGGTTCCGCGAACGCTCCGAGGATTTATTGAAACGGATATTCTCACGTGGCGGGGCAAGCTCAGGTTGTTCGCTGAGCCACTTACCGCACCGGCCAGCGAAACGGAACGGGCCGGAAGAATATTCCAGCGGAAGTTTGGATACGAGGCCTACCGTAACATCATCGAACCTCTTTTCGGCGGAATCTACGGATCCGATCCGGCGGTAATGCCCGCGAAGTACTCCCTGGCGAGACTCATCGATCTTGAGAAACGATCTGGTTCATTCATGTGTATGGGTCTCAAACGACTCGCCGGATCCACCGAAACGCCGTCACCTATTTCGTTCGTGGACGGGATACAAATGCTCCCACGAGCGCTCTATCGTGCCCACGAACCTTACGTCCACCTCGACACGCCAGTCGATTCTATCAGTGACACTGGACGCGATGGATACGTCATGGAGACTGGTAGTCGGTCAATTGAGGTGGATCACGTCGTCCTGACTACGCCCCCGGCCGTGACCGCAGCCGTACTGGACGGGGTGGACGGGGCTACGATCTCTCCTCTTCGACGATTGACGTACAATTCGCTTGCACTAGTGTACTTACACGCGTCCACGGACGTCGACGGATACGGGTATCAGGTGAGACGCGACGAACCACTTGAGACGCTTGGAGTGACCTGGAACGACAGCCTCTTCGATCGGGACGGGGTGTACACGGCGTTCCTGGGTGGGATGCACGACCCCGGCGTCGTCGACCGCCCGGACGACGAACTCGCCAACGTCGCTCGAACGGAGTTCGAGACGGTCATGGGAACGGATGCCAACGTGATTGCAGTCAGGAAACTCCCGCGGGCATTTCCTGCCCACGACGTCACGTGGAAGTACCTCGAGTCTGTAGAACTTCCCGAGGAAATCACGCTGGCGACGAACTACACGTCACGCATTGGCGTTCCGAGTCGTGTTCGCGAATCGAAGACGATCGCGAGCCAACTCAGCGAGCGCGACTGATCGATTTTGCCGTTTGTACGAACGTCTTGACGGAATCGACTGGTGTATCCTTGTGTACGCCGTGGCCGAGATTGAGAATGTGACCAGATGGTCCGGCCTCGTCAACGAGTTTCCTGGTACGGCGTTCGATGAATTCTGGATCACCGAAGAGGTATTGCGGATCGAGGTTGCCCTGGACGGGTATCGAACCAAGTGTGGCCCGTGCGTCGGCCATGTCTACGGTCCAATCGAGGCTCACGACGTCTGCACTGGTTGCCTTGAGGAGATCGAGTCTACCTCCCATGTTCCGAACGAATATGATCGTCGGGACATCGAGTCCCGCGAGAATCTCCCTGTGCAACGGCAACACGAACCGTTCGTAGTCGGCAGGGGAGAGAATACTGGCGTACGAATCGAACAGCTGGACGACATCTGCGCCGTGTTCGATCTGGAATAAAAGCGATTGCCTGACGACATCGGCGACGGTAGAAAGCAGTGTTTCGAAGGCCTCGGGATGGCGAACTCGGAACGTTCTGATCGGGGTATGTCGAGGAGAGGCCCCACCGGCAACGAGGTACGACGCGAGCGTGAAGGGACCGCCGGCGAATCCGATCAGTGCCACGTCGTCGGCTACGCGATCGTTCAAGATATCGAGGAGTTCGCCGACGAATTCGAGCTCCGTTGCCACCTCGGCTGGATCCACATCCACATCTTCTGGATGCTCTATCGGGTTTTCGATGATAGGTCCGACGCCCGATTCGATGCGGTAGTCGAACCCTAGGGGATCGAGAACCGTCAGAATATCGGAAAAGATGACGAGCCCGTCGGGTTCGTAGAGTTCCCACGGGAGCATGGTTATCCTAGCGGCGATGTCGGGCGTTTCGATCGCCTCTCGGAAACTGACTCGGGAACGGATATTTCGGTATTCGGGGATGTGTCGCCCCGCCTGACGCATGAGCCATACGGGCGGACGTTCGGTCCATTCGCCGCGTGCGGCCCGGGTGAGTAACGTCGACATTTTATATATGATTTCGTATGCGTGTGCGTACTATTACTTTGCGTCTTCGCATATTACGACCCTACGGATAATTGCTTCTCCGTATACCACCGTTCGGTAGATAATTGCGTGTTCGCGTATTATCGTCCGAAGGGATGATCGATTAGCTTCGATACATATACCAACCGCATTGTAATAGATGGTTCCCCACGTGAGTCACGTTGTCAAATGGTGACGAAATACCGATTAATCTAGGTAACGAATTTGTCAGTTGTTCCTTCTGCAACGCGGTGCGGGCGAAAGACCTACCGGTAGACACTGCCACAACTCGGTCGTGGAATGGGAGACTGATGAACGAACCCGACATTAATGTCTTATTAATCTGCAACTACACCCCTGTATATCCGGGGTCAATTATCCGTTTCGATAGGATGGCCGGTACTTTTATATACTACAATTAGCACAAATGCGATACCGACAGCCATGTCACCAGATCCAGGTATCAAAATCGACGAGGAACGACGGCGACAGGTCGACGGGAGTGGACTCACCGACGACATCGGCATCGACCCCGCCGAAATCGAATGGCGCAAAGATTTCACTCGATTGAACGACCAAGACGAAGCTCGTCTCGAATCGATGTCGGATCGGTTCGAGAACATCGCCGAGGATCTCGTCGACGAATTCTATGACCACCTGACGGCCCGTAAAGAATCGGTTGCAATTATCGAGTCGTCCTCGAAACCGGTCGATGCGTTGAAGAAGTCCCAAGTCGAGTACCTCAAAGAACTCGGCCGGGGCGAGTACGGACAGTCGTACTTCGATCGACGCGCCCGTATCGGCAAAATTCACGACATGCTCGAGCTGGGGCCCAAATTCTACCTCGGTGCGTACGCGATATACTATGAGGGGATCCTTGACATGATTGCCGAGGATGCCAAGTCACACCTGGCACGGACGAACGGAGGAGTGCCCGGACAGGCCGCCTCCATAGCTCCCGAAGCCGACGATCACGGGCGTACGCTGCAACCCGACGAAGCCATCGATTTCGTCGTCGAGCGGGCGATGTCGGCGCTCAAACTCCTGAATCTGGATCAGCAAGTCGCGATGGACACCTACATCCACTCGTACAGTCAGGAACTCGAGGGGGAACTCGAACGACGCGAACAGACCACGCAGGACATCGAAGTCGCCGTCGAGGAACTCAACGAGACCTCGAATGACGTGGCCAAGAGTTCCCAGGAGATTACGGAACTCGCAGACGAACAGGTGCAGAACATGGAGGAAGTCGCAAGCGAGACGTCGGATCTCAGCGCGACGGTCGAAGAGATCGCGGCGACGGCCGATCAGGTCGAGACGACGAGTGCCGAAGCGGCGTCGCTTGCGGAGGACGGTCAGGAATCAGCCGATGAACTGGTCGGCGTCATGGAGGAGGTCGAACAACGATCCGAGGAAGCCGTCGGCGACGTGGATACGTTACAGGATCGCGTCGAGGAGATCGATGATGTCGCCGACGTGATCAACGACATTGCCGAACAGACAAATCTGTTGGCGCTCAACGCTTCGATCGAGGCTGCCCGTGCCGGGGAGGCCGGCGAGGGCTTTGCGGTGGTGGCAGACGAGGTCAAGAATCTCGCCGAAGAATCACAGGAGCGAGCCGGTGAGATCGAGGACATGGTGGCCGAAATTCAGGGCGATACGGACGACACCGTCGACAGTCTCGAGGCTACGAGTGATGCGATCCAGCGAGGCCTCGATCAGGTTCAGGAATCGATGGAATCGTTCGCGGAGATTGCGGAGGCCGTCCGCGAGGCAACGCATGGCGTCCAGGAAGTCGCCGATGCGACCGACGACCAGGCCGTCAGCACTGAGGAAGTGGCGAGTCTGGTCGATGGAACGCTCGATAAAGCCGACGAGGTCCGTGAAGCGATTGACGAAATCGCCGCGGCAAACGAAGAGCAAACAGCGAAAGTCGACGAAATAAGCAATTCGGTCCACGATCTCGCCGAGGGGACGTGAATCGTCGTTCGTAAAAACATATTTCGACCAATGTGTGACAATTCCGGAGGTTTAACGTGACCGAAATCGAAGAGGTCGGTGCGAATGATCGAACCACTATGGTCCACACCCGTATCGTCGGAAACGGATCCGACCGCGGCGGCCCTACCGACCGCGGCTACATGGGGTGTCCAAGGATCAAAAATGGATCGCCAAGTGTGCCAGACGATGGCGTTCGGGGCGGAGACGGAGGGTAAAAACGATGGCAACTGAACCAGAATCTGAAGCTGCCGCGGTTTCGGAGACGCAGATACTTGAGTTCCGACTCGGACCCGAACGATACTGTGTCGACATCGAATACGTCGCCGAAATCGTCGACGAGGACGACCTCACGCAGATACCGAACTCGCCACGACACGTCGAAGGTGTGATGGACCTTCGGGGACGAACCACCTCGATCGTCGATCCAACGACTGTGTTCGACATTCAGTCCTCGGCCGACGAACAGCGTATCGTCGTCTTCGATCCGGATTCGATGGGGGAACAGGGCGCGATCGGCTGGCTCGTCGATGAGGTCCACCAGGTAAGTCGGGTGACGACAGACGAAGTAGATTCGTCCCCGATCGAAGACGAGTCGATCAGGGGGGTAATCAAACGTGACGACGAGTTCGTTATCTGGGTCCACCCGACAGCAGTAACAATTTAACGCGCTATCGACGTCCGACTGGTCGTATCCAAATCGAAAACCGAGGGCATCGTTTTCCAGGGTTCATTGTAATGGCTTGACGTAGGTCGTTGAGGACGAACCAGATATTGAGACGGGGTTACTTCGACTCACATCGGCTGCACGCAAACAGCATGGATCAGGTAGATCGCCGGCACCACCAGCATCATCGCGCCATCGGACAGCTTTGGGGCCGTGCCTCCACAGCCGGACCGTTGCGCCGATCAAACAATTTTATATATTCATTCAGCAACAGGAGGGATATCGATGGCCCCCGAAGCGGACATCAAAGTAGATCAGGAGCGACGACGACAAGTGAATGGGGCGGATCTCATCGACGAACTCGTCTGATACTGTCCGTAATCTGCGTGCTGTGGATTTCTGTCCGAAGACGGAGACAGAAAAGTCAAGTCACCGCCCGTCTGTCGCTCGAAACTCGAATCGAGCTCCACCGAATGAACTTTCTGAAATCACGATGTCCCATCGGTGTCCCTCGGCGATCCTGTCGACGAGTGCGAGACCGAATCCAGTTCCGGTGTCTTCGGTCGTGTACCCTCGCTCGAGTACCTTTTCGCGTTCGGAATCTGGGATTCCTGGCCCGTCGTCTTCGACGAAGAACCCGTCGACGAAGTCGAGAGGCCCGACTCGGATCGAGACTTCCTCGTCACCGTGTTCGACGGCGTTGCGGAACAGGTTCGAAAGCAGTTCCCGAAATCGCTCGGGATCGGCCTCCAGGGTTCCTTCTTCCACTGACAAATTCGCGTCGGTTGAATCGATCTCTTTCCACGCCTTCGTGGCCACCGACTCGAGTGACGTTTCGACCGGATCCAACACGAGCTGTCCCTTTTCGGCGAGCGACAGCAGGTCGTCGATCAACCGGTGCATGTACTCCGTCGTTTCGGCGATCCCCTCGAGACTCGTTTCCAGATCGTACGCCAATTCGCCGATGTTCGTTCCTGGATCGACGTCGAAAAGACGCTCCAGTCCTTCGATCCGACCGTTCAGTAGCATCAACGGGTTTCGAAGGTCGTGGGCCACCATTCGCCCGTATTCGGAGAGACGCTCGTTTTGCTGTTCGAGTTCGTGTTCGTACTCCTTGAGGTCGGTTATGTCCTGATTGATCGAGACGAATCCCGTCGGCGGTTCGTCGGGATTGGGTTGAATGGGGGCGATGGTCTGATCGACGACGTAGTTCGATCCGTCTTTGCTCTCGTTGACAACTTCGCTCCGCCAGATGTCGCCTGCGAGGACTGTTCCCCAAAGCTCCTGGTAAAATTCCCGATCGTGTTCTCCCGATTTCAGGAGGGCAGGTGTTTCGCCTATCGCCTCCGCGGCTGAGTAGCCACTCAATGATTCGAAGGCAGGATTCACGTACTCGATGATTCCATCGACGTTAGTAATCACGACGGCGTGACCCGCGTGTTCGACGGCGCTCCGGAACTGTCTGAGGTTACGCTCGCGCTCTTCTCGGGCGGTTACGTCCCGATTTATCGCGACGAATCCGTCGATGTGGCCACTGCCGTCGACGATGGGCGAGATCGTTTGATCGATCGTATATCTGGATCCATCCTTTCGTTCGTTGATGATCTCGCCCTGCCATACGTCCCCGGAGAGGATCGTACGCCACAGTTCCTGGTAGAATTCGTCATCGTGCACTCCAGAGTTCAACATCGCCGGCGACTGTCCCAGTGCTTCCTCCGGGGTGTATCCACTCAATGCCTCGAACTCGGGATTGACGTACGTAATGGTCCCGTCGATATCGGTAATGACGACCGCGTGTCCGGCGTTTTCGACCGCATTTCGGAACTGCCTTAGATCTGATCGAAGCGACACGTTCCGAAACCAGGCGGTAGTGAGGTGTTCGATTCGTTCGATGAATCGGCGTTCCGACGGTACGCGTTTGTCGAAGCGGATAGACAGCACGGCCCGACAGCCACCATCGAAAACGATCGGAACGATGGCGAGCCGAGAATTCGTCGAAGATGGTGGCGTAGGGGAATCCTCGACAGTGGATTTCGACAGAATCTGTGGATTGCCGGTTCTCACCACCTCGATGACGGTGTCGGTACTGATATCCCAGCTATCTCCTGTCGTTTCCGAATCGTCGAAATCAATGATGTCCCGTACGGACCAACGCTCTCCCTCGGTGTAATCGAGGCGAGTTAGATTGACACTGGCGATCGGAGCGTATTCCAGAAGATGTTCGTGTAGTTTTTGTGCCATAGAGTCGAGGGTACTCTGACCATTCAAGGCACGAACGAGCGATTCACAGAGTCGCTGCTGTCGTTCGATTTCAGCCAGTCGA
>JBKGZK010000031.1:0-23142 GCA_046545615.1 Natronomonas sp. | reverse complement strand
TACTCACACAGTTTTGTTCCTTGAGGAAGGAGACTCCACACGACCTACGTTGAAACCGCCGTCGATGCACTCGGCTCTTCGCGTCGACGGTTCGAATGCTGTGATACCGAGTTTCAGATCCAGGTCACCGGCATCAAAAGTGATAGCGCCGCACGGCGTGCCGAAAACGTTGCCCGATCGCTCGAGTCACAACTCGACGCATTCGATTGCCGCAGTGCCGTATCCCGGCTCAACCGGACCGGTCGTGTCGAAAACGAACACGTCGCCACGCTCGTCCGGCGAGGCCTCACATATTACGATCGCACGAATGGCATCTTCGACATCCGTCAGGGCCGACTCGAGCAGGGAGTCAAGGCCTACCTTCGAGACGAGCGCCAGGATCCACCCGAAACCTTCGACGATGGAACCCTCACCGTCGACGGGAACATCGTCGAGGCGGATGTTCCCCTGGATCTCAATGGACTCGCGAAAGGATACATTGTCGAGCGAGCGACCAGGGCACTCGAGGGAGTCGGTCGCCGAGGATTCGTCTGCGGGGGCGGGGACATGTCGCCACCCACCGGACCGGTTGCCATCGAAAATCCTGGCGGCGGCCGCCGCATCAGAACGCTCGACACGGACTGGAACGTGGCAACGTCGGGTGGATATCGACGAGGGCGCCAGAACGTCGATCATATCTACGATCCTACGACTGAGCGAATCGGAAGCCGACACGACACAGTCACCGTGGTTGCGGCCCGCGACTGCATCGAAGCCGACGCCATGGCAACGACGCTCGCGGCAACGACGCTCGAAGATGCCCTGGATCTGGTCGAGGACTGGCCACGGGCTGCTGGGCTCATCATCCACGAGGGGGTCTTCTACGAAACGAAGGGGTTCGACGACCATGTCATGGACGCGTAAGCAGTACGTGACGGTCGCTGCCGTGATCGTCGTCGCGGCAACCATTCCGATGGCATGGCACATCGCGGATTTACGGCACGCCCAGGCGACCGACGCACGTCAAGTGGAGCTAATCGACGCGCAAGTGACGGCCCGAGTTGCGCCCGATGACTACGATGGGGACGGGGTCCCCGATGCGACGGACGTCTGTCCGACCCGGCCGGAGACCCACAACGGATTCCAGGACGAAGACGGCTGTCCGGACGTGGTGGCCACGACCGGTGCCTCATGAGTCTTCTCTGGATCGTCGATCGCGCTGCCGGGCTGGTTGCCTATCCGGCGCTCTATATTGCCGTGTTGACCGGTATTTTCTACAATTCCACCGCGTTCGGGAGCCTGTGTGACGTCTCCAGGCGGATTCACGTCGAGGTATCGACGTTTGCCACGCTCATGGTAATCATCCATTCCCTCCTCGGTGTCATTGACACCCTTCGTACGCTTGAGAATTCGGGGAGCGAGCTCGCGTTCTCGACGACGTATTTTCTCGGAGGAGTCGGCGTCGGCGTCGGCGGACTCGGATTGCTCGTCGTCTCCGTGCTGGGCTTTCTCGACGCCAGACGGTGGGATCGACCGTGGGGACCGCGGACGGTACATGCCTTCGCCTACGTAGGATTCGCCTTCGCAACGATTCACGCAATCGCAATCGGCACGACCATAGGGGATCTGGTCCGACCGCTTGTCGTCCCCACCCTGGGTTTTCTGGTGTACGTCCTCCTGTTACGACTGCTCGCGAGCGCTGGCGCCCTTGAGGCCACGTCGGAGTGAGTGGTTAATACCCCTCCCAGAGGTCCAGCATTCGATCAACCATTCGATCGGTAAACGACCGTCGATAAATTGTATAGAGATGCCTGACCCGTTCGGGGTCAGAAAGCTCGTAGATCACGCGCCGCCCCTCCCGGCGTTTCTCCACCAGATCGGTGTCGTCGAGCTTCGAGAGGTGCCAGGAGACTGTCGAGCGAGATTTCTCGAGGCGATCGCTAAGTTCGGCCGTCGAAAGACCACCTTCGACCAGAAGTAATGTCAGCACGTGCCGGGCTATCTTGCGTCGGAGGGCGTTGAGTACGCGCTGATCGGCCTCCTCGAACGTCTCTGCGGTGTAGTATCTCGTAAACTGACCGTCGTCCGAGGACTCGACCAGCCCCTTGTCCTCGAGCCAGAGGAGATGGTACTGGAGCGTACCCTTTGCCAACGATACCTCGTCGAACAGGCCCCTGAAATGGATGCCCGGATTGTCGTCGATCTCTCGGTAAATTTCCCGCCTGGTCTCGAGTTCCAGGTCGGGTTTCGCATCCCGCTCGGGATCCGACATCGTCACTCCCGGACAACCGCGACGAAAAATCCGAGCAAGCCAACGAGGATAAAGATGGCTGCCGAGTGCTCGAGAAGTTCGACCGTGCTATAAGAGACGTACGACAACAGGAAGTACTCGAGGAACACGATCAGCCCATACAACGCAAATAGGCCGAAGGAAATCGTCACAATCGCCATGCGACGTTCTCGTTCTCGCCGCCAGGCGAGATAGCTCACGGTCGCGAGTGTAAATCCGACCAGCATGATGCCTAGGATAACGTACTGTTCTATCTGTGAAGCGAGATCCATCGGTGTTCTCCCGGCCGCAGAACGAGTCGGCCATCCATGTCGATTCAACATTCGTCACTCCCTTGCGAAAAGCCGTGTGGTCCAACCGTCGAATGGTTTCGGAGGCGTTGTCAACTCGTAAGAATCGAAACACGGCTTAACTACGTGTACAACTATCGTGGCGATACATGCAATCAGATTCCGGAATGTCCAGGCGGCAGTACCTCCAGTTGGCTGGGGCCACTGCACTTCCTGCGATCGTCGCTGGATGCATCGCGTATCGGCCTGAGGAGGGGAGTGACGGAGGCGAAGACGATACCGCCGCCGACACCGATAATGCTGCCGTCGACGAGTGGCTCACAGAAACCGACATCGGAGGTGACGCATCCAATTACGACGGGACCATCATCGACGGCCGAGATGAAAGCTCGGTTCAGGTCGATGTCGGGGCGGGCAAGGCCGGGACGGAGTTCGAACCTGCAGCCGTGGCCGTCTCTCAGGGAACGACCGTCGAGTGGGTGTGGACGGGTGACGGTGGGGGACACAACGTCGAAGCGGAGCCAGAAGGTCAACTCGAGGAATCCGATTACGAGTTCAGTTCGGGAGAGGTCGTAACCGGTGAAGGCGAAACGTATGAGTACACGTTCGAAAACGCTGGTATTGCCCTCTACCATTGCGAGCCACACCTGTCCATCGGGATGAAAGGTGCCATCGTCGTCGAATAACGTCGATCGAGTACCACCCGCTCCTGTGGCCGCGTCTTCCTTTGGTGAGATACTCGTCGCAGATTCGATACTCCCCTACGTGACCCTCGGGTCCCAATCAACAGAGGTAATACGAGCACCTCGTAATGCCACAACAGATGACAGATCACCTCTTTTCTCCACTCGAATTGCGAGAGACCGAACTCCCGAACCGATTGATGGTCTCCCCGATGTGCCAGTACTCCGTCGAGGGCCGCGATGGAATCGCCACTGAATGGCACCACGTCCATCTCGGATCGCGAGCCGTCGGAGGCGCGGGTCTGGTGATGGCGGAGGCAACCGCCGTAGAAAAGCGCGGCCGGATCTCACCGGAGGACCTAGGAATCTGGAGCGACGATCACGCGGCGGCGCTCGAACGGACGACCGAATTCATTGCATCGATGGGATCGATGTCCGGCATCCAGCTCGCCCACGCTGGCCGGAAGGCGTCGACAGCTCGTCCGTGGGAAGGCGGTGAGCCCCTCTCGAAAAATGTAGGAGGATGGGACGTCATTGCCCCGAGCGATCGGCCGTGGCCCTACGACGAGGGTGGACCCAAAACGGAGCGCCTGAGCCGCGACGAAATCGAGGATATCGTTACGGCCTTTCGCGACGCCGCAGAACGCGCCGACGACGCAGGGTTCGACGTAGTCGAGGTACACGCCGCTCACGGCTACCTCCTGCACGAATTCCTCTCGCCGGTAACCAACGATCGGTCGGATGAATACGGCGGATCCTTCGACAATCGGACGCGTCTCCTCCGCGAGGTCACACGCGCCGTCAGAGCGTCTTGGCCCGACGGAAAACCGGTGTTCGTTCGCATCTCGGGAACGGACTGGTTATCGGATCGCGACTCGTGGACGGTCGAGCAGTCGGCCCGGCTCGCCGACGACCTCCGAGAACTCGGTGTCGACCTCATCGATGTGTCGAGTGGCGGAATCAACCCGGCGTCCACCCCCGACTGGGTGGGACCGAACTATCAACTCCGCCTGGCAGAATACATCAGAGAGCACACCGAGACCGACATCGCGATCGGAACCGTCGGCGGGATTACGACGCCCGAACAGGCGGACGAGATTATCCGGAACGATCGCGCGGACCTGAGCATCGTCGGCCGGGAATTTCTCCGAAATCCCTACTTCGGACTCGAGTGTGCACAGACCCTGCAGGTCGCCGAGTCAACAAAACCACCGGTTCAATATTATCGAGGATTTCAATAACACTTACTGGTGCACGTTCCGGTCGGAGGTCGGCCGATCGGAAGATGCACTCAGCCCAGAATCGAATCAATTGATGCGTCCTTATTATGTTCGAGATGCTACTTCGGACAATGATGGTCAGATCGGTACGCCGACCGGGTGGCCGTTTCGAATCCGAACGGGGGAGATCGTGATTGGAAACTGATCGCTCCGAACCCACGGAGTGTCGATTGTGCGGACGAGACGTCTCACCGACGGCCGAAGTGACCGACGCAGGTATTTCGTTCTGTTCGACAGGGTGTCGGGACGTGTATCGGACGCTCCCCGACCACTCGCCACAGGAGGAGGGAGATTCCAGTGGACGGACGACCCGAGCAGACGATCACGACCACGGAACGGAAGGCGGTGAGCCCAGCGTACCCGAGGACGCAACAGTTCGCACATTTTTTCAGATCGATGGAATGTACTCGGCGACGTGTGAGGCATTCTTAGAGTCTGTTGCGGAATCGAAAGGCGGTGTCGTCGAGGCGGACGCAAGCTACGTCACGGAAACGATACGGGTCCGGCACGATCCGGACAGAATTTCGGAATCCGAGCTCAGAGACGCACTGAGTCGACTCGGCTACTCGGCCTATCTCCGCAACCAGGGGGCCGATACAGATCGAACATCGGAACGCGACGCGCCCCGATCAGAGCCCAGTCCCGAGGTGCGAAAACGTCGGGACGAACAGATTCTAGAGTTCCGATACGCCGTGGGCATTCTCTTCGGGGCGTTTCTCATGCTGCCCTACGTCGCGATTCTCTATCCGGCCCACCTCGCGACTTTCGTTGACTCGGAGATTCTTCGACTGTTCGAGGGTGCGTTTCAGCTCGACAGCCAGGGTGGACTGGCGTTTCTCCGTTTTTACTTCGTGATGACTGGTGTCATTCTCGTATTTACTGGGCTGCCGGTGCTTCGTGGGGCCTACGTCAGCCTGAAAATGCGACGCCCGAACACGGACCTCCTGGTAGCGACCACTGCCGCGAGCGCGTACGTCTACAGCACGCTTGCAGTGCTCGTGGGTCGAAACGACATTTTCTACGATTTGACGCTGGTGGTTGCCGCATCCGTGACCGCGGCGGTGTTCTACGAATCCACAATCAAACAGCGCGCCCTTGGTAGACTCACCGACCTCACCGTCTCCCAGGTGGACTCTGCACGGAAGTACGATTCGGATGGAACGACCCGAGACGTTCCAATAGAGGACCTCACCCCCGACGATAGAGTGCTCGTCCGCCAGGGTGAACGAATACCGGTGGACGGAGTACTTGACGAGGGTGAGTGTACCGTCGACGAGGCAGTCGTGACCGGCGAATCGTTGCCGGTCCCAAAGACCGCAGGAGACGACGTCCTCGGGGGGTCGGTCGTCACGACTGACGCCGCCGTGGTTCGGGTTGGCGACGGGACCACGAGTAGCGTGGATCGAATCACGGACGCGGTCTGGGAGATACAGAGTACGGATCACGGAGTCCACCGCCGTGCGGATCGCCTTGCTTCACGCGCAATCGGTGTAGTTGTCGGTGCTGCTGTTCTCGTTGGCCTCGGGGGCTTTGCCTTCGGCGTCGGTCCGTCCCGATCAGTGTTGTTATTCCTCGGCGTCTTGCTCGTGGGCAGTCCGTGGGCACTGGGTCTTGCGACCCAGCTGTCTGTCGCCTCCAGTTTGCGAGAAGCGCTGGATCGGGGCATCGTCGTCTTCGACGAGACGGTGTTCGAACGACTTCGGGACATCGACGTCGTGGTATTCGACAAAACTGGAACCCTCACCACCGGCAACATGGAGGTCATCGAGGCGGACGTCTCTCCGGGTCTGCTGGAAGCAGTGGCAGCACTCGAAAGACGGGCCTCACACCCGACCGCCGACGCGATCGTGTCCGCGTTCGATCGATTGATCGCGGAATCGGGTGAATCGAGAACGGATGGAGGGGTTTCCCCCGAATCCGACCCCAAATCCGACTCCCACGATCGGGTACGCGAATTTACCACGCATACCGCCGGTATCGAGGGCATCGTCGATGGGGATTCCATTCTCGTCGGCAACCTTCGGCTGTTCGAGGAACGGCAATGGACGGTGACCGACGACCTCAAAACGAGAGCGACCGAGATTCGTCGACAGGGTCGCCTCCCGGTTATCGTCGGTCGGAATGGAAGCGCAGAGGGCGTTATCGTGGTCGGAGACGAGCCACGCGAAGGCTGGGAAGATACGATAACTAGCTTCGGTTCCCGGGGAGCCGACGTCGTGGTGCTCACAGGTGACGCGGAGGAAGCCACGGAGTTCTTCGATGGGCACGAACACCTCACGCACGTCTTCGCAGGCGTTCCACCCGAAGGGAAAACCGCAACGATCCGACGGCTCAAATCGAACGGCTCGGTTGCAATGGTCGGCGACGGGACCAACGACGCCCCGGCACTTGCGGAGGCCGATCTCGGGATTTCGATGGGCAGTGGAACCGCCCTCGCGGCCGACGCCGCCGACATAACCATCGCGGATGATGCGATCGAATCGGTCGAAACGGCCTTCGATCTGGCTCATGCTGCAAAACGCCGCGTCGGCCAGAACAACGGTCTGGCGCTCGTGTATAACGCGATCGCCATTCCAGCGGCAATCGTCGGCGTATTCAATCCACTCACGGCCATGGTTGCCGTCGCCGCGGGGGGTGGTCTGATCGTGGCAAACTGTTCCCGTACGCTCGTAGATTCGCGAGACGAGGGGAACGAAGACAGAGCGTAGAGTGGAAAATTCGCATACCCTACCCACACTAGACCACGGTTCGGCGTCCGTTCCGGTCGACGTCGCGAAAGCTTTTGTCTCGACACCGTGATGAACAGGTATGAACGACTCCCCCGACCTGGACCTGTTTTCATCCCGTCGTTCGACGGTGTACGCGAATCGAGGAGTCGTAGCCACCAGTCAACCACTCGCTGCGGAAGCAGGGATCGAACTGCTCCGTGATGGAGGAAACGCCTTCGACGCTGCCGTGGCGACTGCGGCAGCCCTGAACGTCGTCGAGCCCACCTCCACAGGACTCGGCGGCGACGTCTTCGCGCTGTATCGAACCGCCGGCGGCGAGGTCGGTGGGCTTCGAAGCTGCGGCGGTGCGCCGACTGCGGCGAGCATCGAAGACGTCCGATCGCAGATCGCAGATGAGGAGAACATCGATCCGAAAGCGGCCGAAATGCCGGTCTACGGCCCCCTCACGGTGACCGTTCCCGGTACGGCTCGTGGGTGGGAGTTGACCGTCGAGGAGCTTGGACGGCTGAGCCTCGAACGGGCGCTCCAATCGGCGATTCGATACGCCAACGAGGGTTATCCAGTCTCAGAGATAATTTCCACGCAGTGGGATCGCTCTACCGGAGTGCTCCGGGGGGACAATGCCAGATCTGCATATCTCGTTGACGGTCGTGCACCGGAGGTCGGCGAGCGGGTTCACCTTCCCCGCCTCGGCGACACGATGGAACGCATCGCACAGGAGGGGGCGGATGTCGTCTACGAGGGCGATATTGCCGACGAGATTGTCGCAGAGATCCAGTCCCGTGGCGGATTCCTCTCACACCAGGATCTGACCTCGTTCGAACCGGAGTTCGTTGATCCGATCAGTACAACGTACAGGGATACGGAGGTGTTCGAACTCCCGCCGAACAACCAGGGACTCGTCGCACTGGAGGCACTCAATATCGCCGACGCTCTGCAAGCCGGCAAGTTCCCGGCTCGCTCGCCTGAGCGAATCCACCGAGCGGTCGAGGCAACAAAGGTCGCCCTGACGGACGGGCTCCACTACGTGACCGATCCCGAATACGAGACTATTCCGGACCTCGCATCGAAATCCTACGCGGCTGAACGCGCCTCGGAAATAGGATCCGAGGCAGCGACAGACCTCGAGGTTGGATTCCCGGGCGACCGGCTTGCTGAAGCCGACACCGTCCTGCTGACGGTGGCCGACGAAGAAGGCAACGTGGTATCCTACATCAACTCTCGATTCAAGGACTTCGGGAGCGGCGTCGTGGCGGGAGACACCGGCATCGCGCTCCAGAATCGCGGCAGTTCGTTCTCGCTCGATCCCGCGCACCCGAACCGCTACGAGCCGGGGAAACGACCATTCCACACACTCATTCCAGCGATTGCACGATTTGCCGAAACTGACTGGGCCGCGTTCGGCGTCATGGGTGGTAACATGCAGCCACAGGGACACGTCCAGGTGCTGATGAACATGCTCGACGACGGCATGTCGATCCAGGAGGCGCTTGACTACCCGCGATGGCGCTACCACGTCGACGGCCAACTTGCTGTCGAGGAGCGATTCGACGAGACGGTGTTGTCAAAACTCGCCCGCCGTGGTCACGAGATACGAGTGATGCCGCCGACGCACTTCGGTGGCGGCCAGATCGCACGAAACGCGGACGGCGTCCTGTCTGCCGGGACGGATCCCAGAAAGGACGGTGTTGCGATCGGCTTTTGAGCCCCGATCCGGAAATGCGATATTCGATCAGAAGCGTTCTTTAATAGTTCCCGAACGCAACTTCGGGTATGACTACTGTCCTCTATCTTCAAAGTGACGAGGTTTCCGACCTCGCAACGCCAGCCGAATACGTCGACTGCGTACGGGAGGCCTACCGGCAGCGTGGCGAGGGTGCGGAAGCATTGCCGAGAGGGACCGTCCATCGCGCCCAGCCCGAGGGAGAACTCACGACGTACTCGGCCGTCTTACCCGAGACGGGCACGATGGGTGGCTACATATATTCACTCGGCTTTGGTGCAAACGACGCCTGGTTCTTTACCCCGTTGTTCGATGCCGACACAGGCGAACCCCTGGCCCTGATCGACGGCGCCAGTACCAACCCATTCAAAACGGGGGCCGCCGGAGCCGTCGGTGTCGACGCACTTGCCCGAGAAGATGCGACGAGCCTGGCCATAATCGGCAGTGGCCCCCAAGCCAAGGGGCAGGTCTACGCCACATCGACCGTCCGCGACTTCGAGACGATCCGCGTCTACTCACCGACGCCCGAACATCGAGACGCCTTTGCAACCGAGGTCGAGGGAAACCTGGATGCGTCCGTCGAGGCGGTCGATTCGAGCGCGGCTGCGGTGTCCGGAGCTGACGTCGTGATAACGGCGACCGACGCTTCGGAACCGGTCTTCGACGGTGCCGATCTCGATCCCGGAACTCACGTGACGGCCATGGGCCAACACACTTCCGACCGGTGCGAACTCGATACGTCGACGATCGAGCGGTCGACGTACGTCCCCGATCTCCACGAGCGTGCCATGGCCGACGCGGGATCCTTCCTCGCCGCAATCGACGCTGGCGTGGTGAATACAGACCACGTGCATGCCGAACTCGGGGCGGTCGTGGCAGGGACCGCGCCTGGACGGACGGACGACGACGAACTCACGGTGTTCGACAGTGGCGGGACCGGAATCGAGACCGTCGCCGCCGCCTCCATGCTCTACGAGAAAGCACGAACCGATGGGCTCGGGACGGAGCTTTCGATCGCAGCCGCAAGCGATGCGCTGACCGGACGGCTTCCGTAGCGGGCACCACTGCAACGGCGGTTATCGCCGGGGACAGTTTTGGCACGGACCGGATCGCTTCACCGAGATGTCGTAGCGAATCGGCTACCCAATTTCGGGCGACCCGTACGCCGACAGGCCGACGGTCCGCGAGTCGGCGAGCGCGTCCCTGATCTCGGTGCGATCCCATCCGAGCGGGGAGAGGAGACTCTCGATGGCACGAACCAGCAGCGTCTCGTAGTACGATGCGTCGTAGGTCTCGACGGACTCGTGGGCGAGGACAACGCGATCCCGAGACGACTTCTCGTCGTCGACGACCACATATTCGACGTCCTGGCCGGGGAAAATCGCGAGGTCCCGGTCGCGAGCGCGTTCGAGAGCCGCCACGTTCTGGGTGTACTGCGTGTATTCCGCGATGGATTTCGTCACCCGGTTGCGCTCAACGAGCCGCTCGGTATCGACCGTCCCGGCGTGCAATCGGGCGATAGCGCGTTCGAGCCGATCGACGACCGCGTCCGGGGACCGCGTCGCATCAAGCCGTTCGAGACACGCGCGCTGGATGTCCGCGACGAACGTCGGCGTCGAGCGTTGTCGGGCCTCGATGCCCCGGATCTTGAATCCGTCCTCGCCGACGGGCTTGCCGAAGTACTTCGTCAGCGCGCCGGTGTCGGACTCTCGCTGGGGGACGAACGCCGCCCATTCGTAGCTCGCCTCGTACTCGAGTCGAATCCCGACCGCCTCGGTGAGCGTCGCCGCGATCGCGTCGAGGGGTTTGCGATCGTCCGCGTCGACGTTCGGATCCGGCGTCACCCAGATTGAGTCGACGATGCCGTGGACGACGCGCCAGCCCCCGGCTTCCAGGCGCCGTTTCGCCTGGAGGAGAATCTCGCGGGCGAAAGCGTTGATCGCCTCGTGACACTCGATCCGGCCGAACTTCGCGTTGCTGAATCCCTGGTACCCGAAGCACGCCACGAGAATCCACTTCAGGGCCTCCGAGCGGCCCTCCAGGACCGCAATCCGATCGGGGTCGGGGTCTTCTCGCTCGCGTTCGCGTCGGAGGTCAGCTTTGATGTCGTCGCGGGCGTCCACGAGCGGCTGGAGCACGTCTACGAGGTACCCGCGTTCGTCACAGATACTGTAGCCGAGTCCGGGGACGTCATCGCGTTCCTGGTGGCACGCACACCGGATCACGTCCGGTGAGACGTTGCGGGTGCAGATGATATTCGGATACAGTGACGAGAAGTCGAGTTCGTGGACATCCTCGTGGAGTCCGACCTCGGGGGCGAAGATGAACCCGCCACGATCGGCGTCGTGAAGCGTCCCCATCGGTTTGTAGAACTCGTTGCGCCAGGAGTTCCACGGCGTCAACACGCCGCGTTCGCGTGCCTCACAAATCTGGATCGCCGTGAGCACGTTCCCGATCGACGCCCAGGCGAGCTCCTGGAGAGGCTTTCGCGACCAGCCGACGAGGTCGAGAATGCCCTCAAGATTCGTCTTCCAGTAGAAGAACGTGTTCGACTCGTCGACGATGGCCCGCCCGGGAACGTTGTACCGGGCGGGCGAATGACCGACGCGGCCGTAACTCGAATACGACGATCGGCTCGCGAGCTGCTGGTAGTCGACGTTCGGCCACCGACTTAGCGTGAAGTCGTCGACGCCGGCGTCGCTGGCCATCCCGTAGAGAGTCGGCACGATTTCACTCGTCGAACAGATAAGCACGTCCGGGTCGTGAGCATCGATGGCAGCCCGGACGGCGGCCAGGATGGCCTCAGGCGAGCCAGTCACGGTTTCGCCGGCGACGGACAGTTCACCGTAGGATTCGCCCGCCGTCTCGGGAGCAGGAACCACGAGCCGGAGCGTCGACAGGTCGGTCGTCGGACTCGGCTCGATGTCGTTCTCGAGACAGTACCGAAACTCGCGGGAGAAATCCACGTCGAAGCAGGCGAGGTCGCCGACGGGATAGGCGGACAGCTGGCGTGCCTGCCGGGCCAGCGGCGCGACCCGGTCGACGTGGGTGACGTCGACGGCGAGCACCGACTCCTCGTCGCGACGGAAGCCGGGACGACGCTCGACGTACTCGGTCGCAACGACGTCCGGGTGTCGATCGTAGACCGTTTCCAGGCGTTCGAAATCGACGGTGACGTCCGGCGAGCGGGGGGCGACGTAGAAGCGCGGCGTGTAGTCGGTGCGCTCGGTTACGACGGGGGCATCAGCCGTCGCCTCCCACTCGAGCACCCGGCCGTCGTCGAGGAAATCCAGGGTGTACGGCATCGATTACCGATCGATCTCCAATCGTCGGTCGGAACAGTCCCGGAGCGATTCGATCGCAGCTTCGAGGTCGGCGAGTCGCTCGTCGTGCGCGTCGAGGCGTTCGTCGGTGGCGGCGATTCGCCGGTCGTGGATATCGATGCGTTCCTCCTGAGTGTCGATGCGTTCCTCCTGAGTGTCGATGCGTTCCTCCTGAGTGTCGAGACGTGTCTCCTGCTCGATGTCGACGCTGAAGAGCATGGGGAAGAGCGGATCACTGTGATTCAACAGCCCGCTCGCGTCGGCGTGCTCGCGGGCGTAGGCGAACAGCCGATCGAACCGTGGCTGATCGCGACGGCGGAGCGCACGGCGATACTCCCCCCAGCGCGTCTCGATTGCACGAAGTGCGTCCCGGAACGTCGGATTGGTCCGCCCCATCGGTTACCGTCCTCCTGCACCGGCGGCCTGCCAGGCGTCGAACGCCGGAATCACCCCGAGCGGTTCGGTAGATCCGTCGACAGTCACGTCGGGCCCCACGGGCACGGTGAACGCGGTCCGGTCGGACGCGTGGCCGGTGGCATCGACGCAAAAGGCAGACCCGTCGGCCAATAGGTAGCGATCGGAAATGAGGTACTGAAACACTGGGACACCCCGACTGCCTTCGACGTCCAGCGGCGAGAATCTGCCGTCGTGCGGGGGAAGCAGAACCTCGCCGTCCGGCGAGGTCATCCGTTCTATGAGGGATCGATTTCGCTCCGAACCGGGAGCCGGTTTCGCGCCGGCAAGCCGATTCGACGAAACGTTTGATCGCTGCGTGAATTCCTCGGTCATGTTCGAGACGACGGAGGACGATCCGATAAGCCGTGGTGTGTGGTTTCCGATTCCAGGGATGGCAGTGCGAGCGGAACGGTCGGTGTCGCAATCAGATGCATCGGCGACGCATGGGGATGCATCAGCGACGCGTGGGTTTCCGAAAGGGTGCCGAAACACGATCGGGCTCGTCACGGGCTATCCGAGGCAATCGACGTCGCAACAGAGTGCGGGAGGAAGCCCGAGTTCCCGATGCGCAGTCGGGGACGACGACAGTTCTCAACAGGTGGGAGCAGCAACCGTGATTTATTGATCGATTGCACGAATCCCTGGTATGGCCTACATCGTCCGTATGTCGAAACTCGGACTCGAGATGGAGGAAGGAACGCTCCTCGAGTGGTACGTCGACAAGGGGGATGCCGTCGAAGCGGGCGACGTGATCGCAGAGATCGAATCCGAGAAGACGCAGGCAGAAGTCGAAGCGAGAGAAGACGGCGTCCTCCGGCGAATCTACCTCCAAGAGGGCGAGACCTGTGAACCTGGAGAGCCGATCGGAATCGTCGCGGAGGCGGACGCGGACATCGCCGACATCGAGGCGACAGTCGAGGACGCACTCGCGGGTGAACCATCCGCTACGGAGGAGCCCACCGCCACCGAAAAATCCGACGCCGGCGAAGCAGTCAAAACCGAAACCGGTCCACCGAGCGCCGGCGACAGGACCGTAAAGGCGTCACCACCGGCTCGAAAGCGAGCCGAGGAAGAAGGAATCGATCTCGCATCAATAGATGGAACTGGACCGGACGGAGCCATCACGCCGGAGGACGTCGAACGGGCAGCCGAAGGGACATCCACGGATACGGGGGAGGGCGTTCCCGGCCTGACCCTCCGCGAAGAACGCCCGATGACCGGGACGCGAGGGACGATCGCCGACAGACTGGCGGAAAGTTACCGAAATGCGGTCCACGTCACAGTCAAGCGCACCGTCGACGCCGAGGAATTGCGTTTGGCGGCCGAGGCAGTCGACGACGCGTCCGACGAGGACGTGTCGGTCGTCGACGTGCTCCTCGTTGCCCTTTCAAGGACACTCACTGATCATCCGGCATTCAATGCCCGCTACGAGGACGAGACCCATCGCCTGTACGAAGAGCACAACGTGTGCATCGCGGTCGACACTGACCAGGGACTGTTGGCACCGGTTATGCGTGACGTCGCTGATATGGGGGTGTCGTCGATCGCCGCAGAACGCGCCTCTGTGACCGAGCTGGTCCTCGAACGGGACCATACGATGGACGACCTTACGGGCGGGACGTTCACGATAACCAACCTCGGACCGTTCGGCGTCGAAGCGTTCGATCCGATCATCAATCCACCACAGGTGGCCATCCTCGGAATCAACGCGATCGTGAAAGAACCCGTAGTATCGGACGACGACACCGTAGGGGTTCGACACCGGTTGCCGCTGAATCTGACGTTCGATCACCGGCTCGTCGACGGTGCCGACGCCGCCCGATTCCTCCACACGCTCGGAACGTATCTCGAGGATCCATGGTCGCTGGTTCCCGGTGACGTGTCAACGGACGATTTATAGACCCGAACGCGGACGACGAAAGCGCTTCAGGCGATACGTTCGACGGCTGCCCTGACGTCGTCCGCGTGCGGGAGCACCTCGTCTTCGAGGTTCGGGCTGAATGGGATGTGGGTATCCGGCACGCCGACCCGCTGTATCGGTTCGGCAATGCTGTAAAACGCGTTCTCGACCACTCGCATCCCGATTTCAGCGTGGGTCCCGTACGAGAGCGGACTCTCGTCTGCAATGACGAGTCGACCAGTCTTCTCGACGGAGTCAATAATGGTCTCGGTGTCAAGTGGATACAGTGACCGCGGATCGATGACCTCCACACTCACGTCGCCATCAAGTTCCGCTGCCGTCGACATCGACTCGCCAAGCAGTCGCTGGGTCGCGACGACTGTGACGTCGTCACCCTCCCGTTCGACGGACGCCTCGCCGATCGGCAACACGATGTCTTCGTCCACCGGTACCTCACCCTCCGATTCGTAGATCAGCTTGTCCTCGAAGAACATCACCGGGTCGTCTGACCGAATCGAGGCCTTGAGGAGCCCCTTCGCGGCTGCGGGCGTCCCTGGAGCTACGACCTGGATGCCCGGAAAGTGGGCGAACCAGGTGTGGATTGTCCCGGAGTGTTGGCTGGCAGCCCGCTGGCCGCCGCCTTCGGTGGTGCGTATGGTGATCGGCATATCCGTTTTCCCGCCGAACATGTATCGCATCTTCGCCATCTGATTGATAATCTGTTCTGCCGGAACTCCCAGGAAGTCCGAGAACATGACCTCGACGACTGGGCGCATGCCGGTTGCGGCGGCACCGACGCCGGCACCGACGAACCCCTGTTCGCTGATGGGAGTATCGCGAACGCGTTCCGATCCGAACTCGTCGAGCAGCCCCTGCGTTACCTCGAGGACGCCGCCGTATACGCCGATGTCTTCACCCATGAGGAAGACGTCATCGTCACGGTTCAGTTCTTCACGTAACGCTTCACGGATCGCCTCCCTGAACGTCATCGTCGTCGTCGCTTCCGGCTCCGTCATGGCAGTCATCGTTCCTCACCCCCATTTGTGCCGCCATCCGCCCGTGGCGCCCTGGCGAACTGTTCGATTTCTGGAACGACTGTGGCAAACATATCCTCGTATGCTTCCGACGGTTCGGGCATCGGCGCGTTCCTGGCGTACTCGACGGCCTCGTCGATCGTCCGCTCGACGTCCTGGGTCAGGTCGTCGAACGCCGCCTCGTCGAGTTCGCCCCGATCCATCATCTCCCGTTTGAACGATTCGATCGCGTCGTGTTCCTTCATCCACTGTTCGATCTCGTCGTCCTCCCGGTATACCTGCGGATCGCCCTCGAAGTGGCCGCGATACCGGTATGTCTCGGCCTCGATCAGCGTCGGCCCCTCGCCGTTGAGCGCACGCTGCCGTGCCGACTGGACCGCCTCGAATACGGCCCTGACGTCCATACCGTCGACGGTGATCCCCGGAATATCGTACGCATCCGCGTGCTGGCTCAGCGTTTCAATAGGATGTTGATCATCCGCGGAGGTTCCCTCACCGTACTGGTTGTTCTCGATGACGAATACCGTCGGGAGATCCCACGTCGCCGCGAGATTGATGGACTCGTGAACCTGGCCCTGGGCGAGCGCACCGTCTCCGAAGAATGCGAGCGAGACGCGGTCTTCCCCCTTGAGTTGAATTCTGAGGCCCGCACCTGTCGCAATTGGCGGTCCTGCCCCGACGATTCCGTTTGCGCCGAGCATGTTCGCTTCGACGTCGGCGATGTGCATCGACCCTCCTTTCCCATTGCAGTACCCTTCGCTGCTTCCAACCAGTTCGGCCATCATTCGTTCCGGGGCCAGTCCCTTCGCAATGCAGTGGCCATGGCCCCGGTGGGTGCTGGTGAGGTAATCTTCGTCCGTCAGTGCCCCGCAGGCACCAACTGCAACTGCTTCCTGTCCGATGTACAGGTGGACGAAGCCGGGGATTTCGCCGTCCGCGAACATGTCACCCGCCGTCTCCTCGAAGGTACGGATTGTGAGCATTCGGCGGAGGGCCTCCCTGCGGCCCGACTCGGTAGCGATATCTATGGTCGTCATGCCGGATGTAGAATCGTTATGAAACCTCGTTAATGACGAGGGTAATTCTAACCCAGTGAGAATTACCCCACCCGGTTTTTCGGAGTTATACCAACCGCGGTTCGGACTACGAGCGGACCGCCATGTCGCCATCGAACCACGTCCAGAGCAACAGGAGCATTCCCATCGTCCCGGCCAGAAGGAAGACGATGGCTCCTTGGAATATCATCGACGTCCAGTCGGGGTGTCGTTCGGCGAGGGGAACGAACACTCGAACGTCAAGGAGGACGATACTGAGTGCCCCCAGCAGGTCGAAAACGATGTCGAGTATCGTATCTCGCCAGCCGTAGTTGACCAGTATGGGTTCAACGCCGTACCGACGTCCGAGGGTCCGGGCGACCAGTTCGATCAATTCCCAGAAGATGCCGATTGAGAACGTTAACAGAACGGTCAAAAACGCAATTCCATCGACCGTCTTACCCAGACCCGTCACCGGGAGTTCGATCACCAAAAGACCGGCGTATACCAGGGCCGCGACGAGTGCTGCCGAGACGGTATGCGTGAGGTGATCCCACCACCAGATCCAGTCGTACGGACCTAGCATCCCGATCGAGTGCAAGCAACCGGCTGCCGCAATCCAGAGCGTTAGTTCGTCGGGAATTGCCAGCGGTTGGTCGAAAACGACGCGTCCGAAAGCCACACCGAGTATCGGTAGAATCGCCACGAACAACGACACGACAGCATTCACAATTGCCGGAACGTTCCGCCGGTAGAGAGCAACCACGAGAATCACGAATATGGCCGCGAGGAGAACCAGCACCGCGATAGACATTGAGGGCATCATCCAGTGGGTCGTCCCAGTCTGTCACGGGGGCAGTAGCCGTATAATCTTTTTGAGGTATCCCGCCATCGGACGTCCATCCCTCATCTATTACGTTCACCGATCGGCTCACAACTGGACGAAGGGTTAACGTCGGACGCTCGCAAACCACTGGCCATGCTACGAATCGGTGCACACGTCTCGATTGCGGATGGGTTCGCGGGCGCTGTCGATCACGAGACGGAACTCGGCGGAACCTGTGGCCAGATTTTCGTCGGTTCTCCGCGGGGGTGGGCCGTCAACGATGTCGACGAATCTGACGCCGAAACGTTTCGCGAGAGCGCCGCAGAGCAGGATGTCGGACCGTGGATCGTCCACGGGACCTATCTCATTAATTTCGCGACACCGAATGACGACCTCGGGGCAAAGTCGATCGACTGCGTCCAGGACGAACTCAAGGCAACCGCGTCCCTAGGAATCCCCTATTACGTGTTCCATCCTGGTGCTCATACAGGTGCAGGAGAGGAGACCGGGATTGCAAACGTCGGAGAACGTCTCTCAGAGCTCGAGATTCCTCCAGGTGTAACGCTGCTCCTCGAAAACACCGCCGGCAAGGGAACTACGGTGGGAACGCTCCTGCCGGATCTCGACGAGATGGTCTCAGCCTCAAGGTACGACTACGATGACGTCGGAATCTGCCTCGACACGTGCCACCTCTTTGCGGCCGGGTACGACTTCAGGGACCAAGAGACGATGGACGACCTGATAGAAGAGATCGACGCAACCGTCGGCCTCGACAACGTCCACTATCTTCACCTCAACGATTCCAAACATCCTCTCGGTTCCGAAAAGGACGAACACGAACACATTGGGGAGGGCGAGATCGGTGACGGAGGCTTCCGTCGATTCGTCACCCACGACGCACTGCGGGAGAAACCGATGGTCCTCGAAACGCCCGAAGACAAGAAAGGCTACGCCTGGAACGTCGACAAAATCCGGGACCTCTACGGAGACAACTGATCCATGGGGCTGTTCCGAGGACGAGAAATTCCTTAACTCCTCCACCCCCGAGCCAATGTACGAGTTCTACAGGATCGAAAAGTCGACGGCCAGTGAGATCCCCGAAATCTAGTTTGGAACCCCTCCTAGAACCCCCATTTTGAGGGAAATCTTAATGATTCATCATGGCATATATTTAGATACCATGATCGTACTCCACGCATCGAGGAGCACGATGTGGCCCGACTTCAGACTATCTGGACCCACTCCAGCGGGAGAGTCGGTCCCGACAAATGGGGGAGGGATCGTCCGATTTTCGGACGATTTGGGTAAGGTGTTTCGACTGGATGTAGTTGAGACATACCTGTAATCGAACACACCGACCCATCCAACCACGACAGCGGAAACGGAGCCATACCGCAGTCGTTGCATACAACCGCCCACCCGCAACACGACCATGGCACTCACAAAAACCATCAAACCGCGACGGTCTGACAGCCCAACGTGCAACTCGCCAACGGGAGTTCTCTCCGCACTTTCTGACCCGGATAGCCGAGCCATCCTCGAGGCCACCGCCCTACGTTCGCGTTCGGTGCCTGAAATCGTTGACGCATGTGGCATTCCTACTGCAACCGCTTACCGGAAAGTGGACGCTCTTACCGAGGTCGGATTACTGGATGAACACATTCGAATCCGTTCATCAGGCAAGAACATCAGCAAATACGCGCTTCGAGCCGAGGAGATAATCGTCACGATCGACGGCCGGGATGGATTGACGTGTGACTGCAAAATTACACCGTCTCGCGACCCGTTCGAAGATCTCGAATCCACAGACCACGTTGTCATTAGTGCCCCTGATCTGGAGAATCCACTGGCCGAACCGCCTCCGTAATCGTCGATTGCGTTTGCAATGTCCGGGTTGTATCGTTTACAGGAAGCCCGGTCTGGATCGTTTTCAAAAAAGTCGGAAAGCAGTATATTCAGGAGATTCAGGGGATCGTCACCAGTCCGGACGAATACGGAGCCAAAGGCCGTCCACAGATACATGACTGTACGCTCGACTCGATCCAGGAGAGAACTTTCGTTCGGTCCGATTCAGAATTCGTATCGAGCGATCGCCCTGGATTCACACGTCGGACACGATCGATCGTCCGGAGCGAGTGTCGTTCCACAGTCTCGACACTCGTAGTAGGTGCTTGGACGGCTCTCGACCCGTGTGTAGATGGGTCGCAGTATTGTGCGAATCATGTGATCAGCCGGTACTGCGGTCCGTCTGTTGGTCGTCTCATCTCTGCGGGCCCGACCCGTTAATCACACCGGGTGATTCCCATCCTTTGAGAACTCGCGGCAGCTTGATTACTCGATCCACCCTACTACTAAATGTCGACGGGAGCCGCGGGGGCTCACCGCTCGCCCCGGATCGAAACGATTCGTTGTCGTGGGCAACCACACCGACGAAAACGACGGTTCGGGATCGGGACCACAACTGAAGGATCTGTAACAAGATCACGAAGTTCACGTTCCGAAGGAGAACCGACGCGACTCAGGAAATCGTCCAACTGGACGGACGATCGTGAAGACCAAGTACCGGACGTCGTGGAAACGACGTTCGAGAATCTGACGCGAGTCAGAAGGGTCGTAGGAGTCGTCGAAAACATCTCCCGCGCGGGCCCAGTTCGCGAACTCTCGTCGAATACGGGATTCTTTCGATCCAACTCGTGTCGTGTAGTGGGAATCGTATATCCCAGACGGCGGTGAATATTTCCAAGTTCAGTCTTCGATCGATGGAAATGGATCGCCCGGACGGATCATTCACCCGGATGCCCAGATCACCGGGATAGAGGACCGTTTTGCGGATGGATCACCAGGAGGGACGGTTCGCCAGGGTGGACGGGTACCCTTGGTAGGTGGATCGACCGGTTAAGTTGATCAAATGACCAAGTGGATCGCACCACGAGTCGTCGCCGGGCGACTCCGTTACACCTGGGATCATGGTACACTCGAGTCCCTCGGAGTCGCGCAGTTACGTGAAAATTGGGAGCCGCACGCGACGGACACTGGTGATGATCGCGGGCTTGAGACACGGGTTCGCAGACCTGTTTCGTCTGTTTACTCGATGTCGATTTTCGTTCCCTCGTCGAGGGCCTCCTGTTTTGGCATCCGTACTGTCAGGACGCCGTTCGAGAACTCGGCCTCGACGTCGTCTGTTTCAACCGCGACCGGGAGGGTGACGGACCGAGAGACCGTCCCCCAATGACGCTCGTGTCGCACGTACTCGCCCCGATTTTCCTCTTCTTCCGTCTCGTGTTTGGCGTCCAGATGGAACATTCGATCGGTCACCCGAACGTCGATGTCGTCTCTCTCGAACCCGGGAAGGTCCGCGGTCAGCACCAGTTCGTCCTCGCGGTCCTCGAGATCCAACAGCGTGGACGTCTTCGTTGGAAGACCGATTTCAAAGGGATCCGAATCCCACCGGCGTGCGGCTTCTTCGAAGTTCCGCTGGAGTTGTTCGAGAAGCCGTTCGACGTCGGAAAGTGGGTTCTGTCTGGCAGTCATACTTGCATTACTACGTACGTCGTGGTACCGCAAAGCTACGCGCGATAACTACCGATCCCTGAGAACGACCGCAACGCTTTTTGTAGTGGCCCTGGCGACTCGATATCTAGCTTCTTCAGGCATCACCTGGGCAAGAGCTTCACGACGCGAAAACCGAGTCTACAGATTCTGGCTGGGGCGTGTTCCCACCCGTTTCTCTCGCCAGTAGTCGAGGCCGCACGCTATCTCTCTTTCTCTCTGGAACGTTTCGGATTACGCGTCAGACTCGTTTTCGAACTCGTCATCGAGGGCCCTCAAGACGCGTTCGAGGCGTGCCCCTACGTCCTGGGCAAGGTCGTCAAGTGCTCGGTTGTCCGCCACATTGAGCAGCGTTTCCGGATCGACGGCGCTCACGACGACGGTGCCGTCGTCGGTTTCGTACACGACCACGTTGCACGGTAGCAGTGTCCCGATTTCTATCTCCTCGCTCAAGGCTTCGAACGCGAGCGCGGGAATGCAGGCACCAAGAATTCGGTAGTTTCGGAACTCCTCGCCGATTTTTTGTTCGAGTGTGGCCTGGACGTCGATGTCGGAGAGAACACCGAATCCTTCATCACCGAGCGCATCGATCGTCGCATCGACGGTTTCGTCGAATCCAGCGCCCACGGAAGTTTGTATGGAATATCCCATTTAGTACTATACCGGTCGTACACTGTTAACACTGGCGGAAGTGGTACCGAATCCGACCAATCGGCGGAGCTGAGTATAGCGGAAATAATTTCGCGATTCAGAACCGATCAATTCGAAAAGACATTCCGGCGCTACTCGACCGGTTGCGGACCACCACCCGTCTGTTTCTCCTCGGCGTCCCCCCAGCCACCCTGGTCGACGACCTCGAAGAGTTTGCGCCAGTTCTCGTCGTCCTCGCTTTCGGGGAGCATGTCACGCAACTGCCTGAAATCTGACGCCGGAACCACGGATTCGACGAGGTCGACAACGACCCTGGCGTGGTAGGCCGCCTCGGGTGGGTCGACGTTTTCGATGTCGCTTACCCTGTCGACGAACTCGTGCCAGTCGAACCGCTGCCCGTGTTCGTCGACGGCACCGGTCAGATACCACTTGATCTCGATCGGAAGGGACGCGGCCAGGTCCTCGGCATTGTCGGCGGGAATTCGCTGGCCGAGAGTCATGAGGGTGGCTCGAATCGTCCGAATCGTCCGGCCGGAATCCGGTAGTTCGAGTCGGTGCTGGATCGTTCCGGTAAATTCGTCGAAGTTCATGCGGTCGAATATTGGGGAGATAATAAGGTGAATCGAAGGGGATATTCTCAGTGGATGGGAACCACTCTGGGTTTCGACTGAAAGATTAACCGTGACCCGAACGTATTCCGAATATGACCCTCGTTGCCTTCGATTTCGACGGAACGCTTTCCCAATCGGATCTTTCGGTCCTGTTGGGGCGCGAGTACGATCGCGGGAACGAAATCCGCAACATTGCCGAACAGGGAATGCGCGGCGAGGTAGATTTCGAGACGAGTCTGCGGCAACGAATTTCGCTCCTCGAGGGCATGCCCGAACGGCAGATGGAACGAGCGTTCGAACGGGCAAAATTACGAAAGGGAGCAGCCGACCTGATTTCAGACCTCCGCGGATCCGATGTCGGCGTCGCCATAATAACGGGGAGTTTCGAGCAGGGCGTCGAAGCGGCGCTCGATCGGGCTGGGATTTCCGTCGATTGGACAGTCGCGAACCAAATCGTTATCGAAAATGGTGCACTCACTGGCGAGGTCGAAGGCCCGCTGGTCGACGCAGGGAAGGATCGGGCACTCGAGGAACTCGTACTCGCCGAAGGGGTCGATGCTGGACAGACGATCGCGATCGGCAACGGATCGTCCGACATTCCGATGCTCCAGAGCGCCGACACCGCAATCGGGTACGACCCCGAATCCATCGTCGAAATGCACTGCGACGTCGTGGTGACGTCGATTCGCAAGCTCCAGCTGTATCTCGAACAGTCCGGCTTCATTGACGCCTAATACCGCCGATGTATTTATATACTATTAATGTTCGGCAATTGGAGTCAGTG
>JBKGZK010000030.1:0-24663 GCA_046545615.1 Natronomonas sp. | reverse complement strand
GCTAATCCAATATGTGTTCTCAGGCGGATGTCGGTATCGTGGACGGTGATAGTTCCATCAGATTCACCTCACGACAGTCACCGGGACATTCGCACGCTCGACCACGTCTCTCGCAACGCTTCCAAGGAACTCGATGGTTCGTTCGGACAACCCTCGGTGACCGAGGTAAATCGCGTCGAAATCCCCTTCGTCCGCGAACTCCGTGATGATTTGCGCTGGTCGGCCATAGCGAAGTTCTCCCGACACTTGCAGTCCTGACTCCTCGGCGAACGCTTTTGCTTCGTCCAATATGGACTGACCCTGCTCTTCTGCACTATCGAGGCCATCGATGATCAATCGGTCTCTACGCTCGGAAGCTGAACCCGGTTCTACCCCGCCTGCATCGTAAATGTCAGGTTCGATCGCGTGAATGAGCGTGATCGATCCATCGGTCACGGAAGCGATATCTACGGCGGCTGCCAACGCTCGGTTGCTTTCCTCAGATCCATCGATGGCGACGAGTAGTTTCACACTCAAATATTAGTTCCGGCACGGTTGAATGCATCGCCCATTTGGGAGTGTCTGTGTCTTTCGGTGCGTCTCAGAGGTCCGCCGTTATCTCGTCTGGATCCACTGACCTCGCTTCGGCACGGCAGGTTTCGAAGAGATCGACTGCCCACTCGTAGACGGTGTCGTCTTCGGTTACCAGGCCCGCTTTGACAACCCCCTCCTCGTCAGTGAGGTCGATCCCCACCGTGCCGTCGTAAATACCCACAGAGATGGGGATGTCCTCACAGACAGAAACGTGCACCTCCGGTTCATCGAGCATCTCGCGCAACTGCGTCGCGGAGGTCGGATGATTTCGGATGACGTCAAGGACGTCAGGGGTGATTACCTGATCGAGGTGCGTGTCCCCGTGGACGGTCGATTCCCAATCAGTTTCGATGAACACCGGGGCGACAATTCGTGTCATACCCCGAATCTGGTCGCTTGACCGGCGAAATTCGAGTACCCGTCGGATGATGGCGGTCGCATCACTCTCCTCGAGAACGATAACTTCGGCATCACGCAGGCGCCGGACGTCGAACGTCATCAGGTCGGATGGCATCCACTGCAGAGATTCACGCAATCGTCGTTCGGCCTTTATCTCGTCCAGCAAGCCCACGAACTCGTCACATACCCATTCACCAGTGGGTGAGATCGTACACTCTTGGCCCGAGCGTCGAATCCACCCATACTCTTCGAACTCCCGGAGGATGCGCGCAGTCGTTACCCGCGACGCTCCGATCCGATCACGAATCTCGTCGTGACTCTGTGGCCCTTTGACGAGTGCCTGCAACACCTCCACGCGATTTTCCGAGTTTGCGAGAAACGCGATGTCGTCGAGTGGAGTAGTCATGCCTATTGGTCTCTTGTAGCACGATATTATTCTATGTGATGGAATTGATGGTTTGAGACCGTGGTCGTTGGGCTGCTGAGGGTGCCCGATTGGTTAGAGTTCAGAGGCAACGAAGTTTGGCTGTCACATTCGGTTTGGCGTTCACCCCGTGATCGCCGAAACCACCGTGAACGGTGTAACTCCCGGAACATCATGCTGGTCCGAATCGACGGATGAGACAACATCCGCCGTGAAGACCGTCGTCGAGACGGTCCGAGTGTGGGATGTGAGAATCGCCTGGTTGAACTGACACGACCAGCAAACAACTGAAACCGACTACATGAAAGACCACTCATGGCACTCGACGAAGAACAACTGAACCAACACCTACAGACAGCCGTCGCCGACTTCGGAGCGACGGCGCACGCACCACTGGTCGTCATCGGCGACGAACTCGGGCTATACGAGACGCTAGCCGACGAAGGACCGCTAACGTCAGCCGGTCTGTCCGAGAAAACCGATACCGCGGAACGATACCTTCGCGAGTGGTTGCGCTCGCAGGCCGCCGGGGGGTACGTCACCTACCATCCAGAAACTAATCGGTACAGCCTCACTCCCGAGCAGGCCGCGGTGCTGTCCGACGAGAATAGCCCGGCATTCATGGTGGGGAATTTTCAGGTCGCCCTGTCGGCGGCCAACATTCACCCCCAACTCACCGAGGCCTTCCGTACTGGCGGGGGTGTAGGCTGGCACGAACACGACGCGGATCTGTTCCACGCTATCGAGTACTCCTGGCGACCACAGTACGCGGCGAACATCGTCGACAACTGGATCCCCGCACTCGACGGTGTGGTCGAGACGCTCGAAACTGGTGGCCACGTTGCCGACATAGGGTGTGGACACGGCGCATCGACTATCGTGATGGCCGAAGCGTTTCCCGAGTCAACGTTCGTCGGCATCGATTACCACGAACCGTCGATCGCAGAGGCCCGCGAGCGAGCCGAGGACGCAGGCGTCGCTGACCACGTGGAGTTCGAAGTGGCCACCGCCAAGTCCTACAACGGTGGTAACTATGATTTCGTGACGACGTTCGACGCCTTCCACGACATGGGCGATCCAGTGGGTGCTGCATCGCACATCCACGATACGCTCACCGACGACGGGACGTGGATGCTCGTGGAGCTGTTCGCCAACGATCGAGTCGAGGACAATCTCAATCCGATGGGGCGGGCGGCCTACTCGATTTCGACACTGATCTGCACACCGTGTGCACTCAACCAGGAGGCCGAGCGCGTACTGGGAGCCCAGGCCGGGGAGGCGAGCATTCGAGAGGTCGTCACCGACGGCGGGTTCAGTCGCTTGCGCCGTGCTGCCGAGACACCCCTGAATCTCGTATTCGAAGCCAAACCGTAGACCACGACGATTAAATGATCGAGTACAGATGCGCTGGCTTTTACCCGCGGTGGGGATCAAGCCATCCACCAGTGACGGCGTCACGGTGGGCACGATCCGAGCACAAATCATACCCCACCGCTCGCCGAACCGTTCACTGTATGTCAACGGACACCGCCACCAGTATTACTCTCGTACGGAACGCTACGGTTCTCGTGACCCTCGGTGAGACGACGTTTCTCGTCGATCCCCTGTTTTCGTCTCAGGGTGCGCTGCCGCCGATTGCAAACACGCCGAACGATCGCCCGAATCCCCTCGTCCCATTGCCTGACGTAGAACTAACATACGATGCCGTGGTCGTCACTCACCGGCACCCCGACCACTTCGACGATGCGGCGAAGAAGGAACTGGACGAGGATGTCCCCTTGTTCTGTCAGCCCGTCGAAGTGGACGCGTTCGTCGACGAAGGCTTCACCGACGTACGGCCCGTCGAGGAGACAGATTCGTTCGGGGACGTCACGATTCATCGGACGCCGGCCCGTCACGGGCACGGGGAGTTAGCCGAGGAAATGGCGCCCGTTTCGGGATTCGTCTTCGAAGCCGACGAGACGGTGTACCTCGCCGGCGATACGGTCTGGTACGAACCAGTCGAACAGACGATCGACCGGTTCGATCCCGATGTGATCGTTCTCAATGGTGGAGAGGCGCAGTTCAACCAGGGTAAGCCCATTACGATGGGTGTCGACGACGTCGCTGCGGTCAGCGATGCGACAGATGCCACGATTGTCGTGGTCCATATGGAAGCCATCAATCATTGCCTGCTCTCACGCGACGAATTGCGGTCTATGACGGAGAACATTCTCGTCCCCGAGGATGGAGAAACGATTACGCTGTAAAACGCTCAATACGTTGTTATTATATTCTCGATGGAATCTGATTAAGATTCACTTACCGACAATAATTAGTTCCTAGTAATACGCGAAAGGCTTGAATGATAGTGTATGGGAATAGACGAGGAAGACGGAAGACAACCTGACGAACGGACAACACGACGACGAAACGTCTTGAAAACGGTCGGTGGGTTGGTTGTCGTAGGATCAGTCGGTACTGGACAGGTATCTGCAAAGGGGCACTCAGCTGGGGGTGGTAGAGGGCCTCCAGAGACGGATGAAAGTGGTCCACCGGAAGGAAGGGGTCAACCTGTGGGCGATCTCGGTGAACGAACCATCGAATGGGAGGGTCAGGGAAGCGAACACGCCACGCAGGACTGTGCCGGAACGGTCGGCTACTGGCATTGGATCCTCACGCCTGGCGGCTCCACGGCGTTTGAATCCGTCGGTGAACTCGAAGTTACGTTCGAGGACGAATCGGTACAGAAAGTCCTGGGCTCACAAAAAGGAAACGGGGCGTATCACTTCGACGTTCGGAAGTCCGGTGGCGGGACCGTCGAATCCGCTGAGGTCGTGGTCGTCGATGGCGGGCGTAATTCGTTACTCACGATTAGCGATGGAGAATGCGAGGAAGCTGACACACTCTACTGGCAAGTCGACTTCGGCGAAGGCGAGGTGAAGGATCCGCCGAAATATTGGCCAGACGACGTGATGGCCGCACTCGGTAATTCGGACGACGGGGTCACAGGTAACCCCTCATTCACGAGATTTAGTTCCGAGGGTCAACTCGCGGACGTCGATATTGACGGCAATGCGTTCACGTTCGACGACGATGCGAATCCGAGCCAGGTGACCGTCGAATTCACGATCGATGCCGGCGGAGAGACCCGTGACCTCCACCTCTCGTCGTGGATCCTCCCTGGGGAGTACAATGAGAATGAGGTCGATCAACAAGAATTGTACGATTCGACCGTCGAAGAGTTCGATGGCGGCGACAACGGGACGTTGACTATCGATATTCCACGGCGAGATTGACATCTGTCGACGACTGAAGTCAGGAAATTTCTCCTTGACTTCGTAACTGCCCGCAATCCCACGGCTCTCGCCGATAGCCTCTTGCATACTGGAATAGAGCACGTGGTATGGTATCCGAATCCGAACTCAGAAGGCAGATGGTCGAGGCGTTCGAGGGTGCGCCGTATCCGCTCGACAGTCCGATGGATCTGCTGCCGGCCCTTCCCGACGGCGTCGGGACGACGTTCGAATCCGGCGAATTTTCGATGAGCATCATCGACCTGAACACCGAACTCGATAGCGACTTTCCCTACGATTCGGTCGACGAACTCGTCGATCACATCATCGAAGAGCTCCACGACGCGGACAAAATCTGAACCGGAGGGCTACTCGCCGCCAGCTTCGATTTCTTCGCCACCGATCGAGAGGTACTTCTCGAGAAGGTCCTCTCGCTCCCGGAGGTCATCGATGGTTCCGTCCCACGCGTTCTCGCCACTTTCGATGATGTAGGCCCGTTCGGAGAGGTTGAGCGCGAACTCGACGTTCTGCTCCGTGATGAGGACGGTTACGTCCTCCTGGACGACGTTGTGGAGAATTTCCTCGAGGTCCTGGACGATGACTGGGGCCAGTCCCTCCGTGGGCTCGTCAAGCAACAGGAGGTCGGGATTCTGGACCAAGGCTCTCGCGACGGACAACATCTGTTGTTCGCCCCCACTCAAATTTCGTCCTTGATTCTCCTGGAGTCCATCGAGCACCGGGAAGATTTCGTACATCTCTTCGATGGGTCGTGGATCGCTTCCCGAACAAGAGTCGTAGGCGAGTTTGAGGTTCTCATGGACGGAGAGCGTGGGAAAGATTCGGCGTTCCTCGGGAACTAGCTTGACACCCTTATTCGATATCGTATCGACCGTGAATTCCGAGATGTCCTCCCCGTTGAAGTCGATTCGTCCTTCGCGTCGGTCCACCGTGCCGGTAATGGATCGTAGCGTCGTCGTTTTCCCCGCACCGTTTCTTCCCAGCAGAGCAACAACCTCGTTTTCTTCGACGTGAAGGTCGAGGTCGAACAGCACGTGGCTGTTTCCGTAGTAGGCGTTGACGTCATTGAGTTCGAGTTTGTTCATAGGTCACCCCCGAGATAGGCCTCTCGGACCTGTTCGTTTGCCATCACTTCGTCCGGCGAACCGTCGGCGATGAGGGTGCCGTTGTCGAGAACGAGTATGCGGTCCGAGATACCGAGGACCACGTCCATATCGTGTTCGGTGATCAGGAACGTCGTTTCGGTCTTTTCGTTGAGTTCCCGAATGAGGTCGACCATCCGCTCAGTCTCGGTGGCGTTCATACCCGCGGTCGGCTCGTCCAGCAGGACAACGGACGGATCGGTTCCGAGCGACAGAGCAATTTCGACTTTCCGTTTGTCCCCGTGTGAAAGGTTTTCACAGAGTGTGTCTGAGACCTCTTCGAGACCGATCAGTTCCATGAGTTCGGCGACCTCTTCGTCGAGCTGGTCGTCGTCGCGTGCTATAGCGAAGACGTCCAGGGTCCGCCGGTTGTGACTGATTCGGGCGACCCTGAGATTCTCCTCGACAGTAAGCCCATCGAAGACGTTGTTGATCTGGAAGGCTCGCGACAGACCGAGTCTGTTGATTTCGAATGGCTCTTGTCCGGTGATGTCCTGGAGCGTGGTCCCATCCCGGGGGAGGAGGTTAATCGACCCGCCGGTGGGTTTGAGGCGTCCCGTCAGGAGGTTGTACAGGGTGGTTTTGCCGGCCCCGTTCGGACCAATAATACTCGTGACGTCGTCGCTATCGATGGTGATGCTTACGTCGTCGACGGCCAGCAGTTTGCCGAACCGCCGTTCGAGACCCCGTGTTTCGAGAACCGTGGTCACGTTTGTGCACCCCCGAAGAGTCCTTCGGGTTTGATGAGCAATACCAGAATGAGCGCGAGGAATGGCATCAGTTGGCCCGCGCCGCCGGCGAAGATACTGCCGATTGCAATCATGAGTCCCACGATGTAGGCGGCAACGAACGACCCTCCGAGCGATCCCAGTCCACCGATGGCAACGATGACGAACGCGTTGATGATGACCTGCTCGCCGAGAGCGGGTGTGACCGACTGTATCGGGGCAGCAAACGCCCCTGCGATCCCGGCGAGGGCTGCACTGAGAAAGAACACTCTGGTATACAATCTCGGAACGTCGATCCCTAGCAGGAGCGCCATGTCACGGTCGCTTTCGGTCGCACGGACCACCCTACCGAAGTTAGTCGTTCGCAGAACGACCAGAATGCCGGCCATCACGGCGATCGACATAAAAATGACAAACAACCGATAATTAGACATTGAGAATCCACTAATTGTGAGTCTCCCTTGGAGGATACCCGGTGGAGAAAGGTTCCGCGTTCCAGAACCGAAAATACCTCGAACGAGATCCTCGAGGATGAGCACGAACGCGAAGGTCAACAGCAACTGATCCAGTTCCTCCTCGGCACGGCCATACAGGTGTCTGATGAAGCCCATCTCAATTATTGCACCGACAACCCCCACCACGAGGGCAGCCGCCACGACGCCGAGCAAGAAATTCCCAGTTATCCCCTCGACCACGCTCACGGCGGCGTAGGAGCCGATGGCAAACAGCATCCCGTGAGCGAAGTTAAGCACGCCAAGGACCCCGAACACCAGACTCAGGCCGATGGCGACCAGAAACAACCAGCTTCCCATGCTCAGTCCGGTGAGGATCTGGCTGATAACGAGATCTACACTTACCATAGCAATACCTCTCTGTTAGTTATCGGTTAAAAGTTTCGTTGCAGTCAAGTGATTCAATTCACCGGTTGTAGCGGCACAAAAAGGTATAATGGTAGCGATGTTGACAATGATTACATGTAAACCAGTACTTATAAATCCAGTATGCATGAACTGGGCATATCATGTCTTCGCATGGCGAACGAACGCAGGTGAGACAGAACCGTAAAAAATCGCGTTCGATCGGTCGTCGAACCTTCCTCGCGGCAACTGGCACGGGGGCTGCCGCTACCCTGGCCGGGTGCCTCGGCGGCGACGGAGACGGTGACGAGCCAATTCGATTTGGGGCCGTATACCTCCTGTCCGGTCTGGCCGAGCAACTCGGGGCGGGTTCGGCTGCGGCAGGAGAAGTCGCCGTCCAGGAAATCAACGATGCCGGCGGAATCAACGGCCGAGAAATCGAATACGAAGCACGCGACCATGGGGATGACCCCCAGTCACAGGTCCAGAGCCTGGTGCAAGAATTCGGTGCGGACATCCTCTTCGGTATGACGTCTTCAGGCGTGACGCTCAACACGCTTCCCACATGGCGACAACTGGGAAAACCGGTGTACATTACCGACATCGGGACGCCCTGGATCACCGAACACGATACGGACACCTACGGCGATTACATCGACGGTGATGGAACTGCCGGGGGTATCGACCAGCTCTTCCGGGCTAATTCACATTCGGGTCATATAGCCTACGCGCTCGCCGAGTTCACGAACGAAAATTACAGCGAGGGCATCAACATCGCAACGATAGGACCCGACTACGCCTACGGCCACCAGACGTGGGATTACTTCCAGGCTTTCCTCGACGGACTCGGATTCGAATACAACGTCGTGGCCGAGGAGTTCCCGGAACTGGGTGCGAGCGATATGTCCGCACAGATAACAAACGTGCAGGCTGCAGAGCCCGATATCGTCCACACGAGTTTCTGGGCCAGCGACACTGTGACATTCACCTCACAAGCTGCCGAACAGGGCCTGTTCGACGAGGTCATGGACGTCTACGACACGATCGGTGCCGACCCATCGAACTTCGAATCGCTGGGCGATGACATGCCGGAAGGATTCCATTACTCGGGATGGTACTGGCCCGGCGCGTACGGCACCGACGCCGACCAAGCCTTCATCGATCTCTATGTTGATGCCTACGAGGATGACGACAGCATCACCAACTACCCCACATTTACCGGTGGTAGCACCTATACGGCCGTCCACGCCGCAGCCAAAGCGATCGAGGAATCCGGTGGGACAGATGCCGACGGCATCATCGAAGCCTCTGAAGGGATGGAAGTCGAGAATGACCCACGGGGACCCGCCCCATTCGATCCCGATTCCCACCAGATGCAGACCACCTGCGTCATCGGCGAATCGTCACACTCTACCGATGTCCCCTACGACGGAGCTGGCCAGACCAATACCCAACTCTATGAACTCGACCGGGACACCGCACTTGATCTGTTAGAAGGAAGCGACCTGCCACCGGGAATCTAATCGGTGTCAAATGAGTTACGCGTTTACAGACCGGCTGGATACCGCTGATAGTACGATCCTTGGCGTCGCTGCAGCTGCGGCCATCCTGTTAGTTGCACCGCTTTTCCTCGGAGGCTTTCAGACACAACTGCTCACAGAGACGCTCATCCTTGTACTGTGGGCGACTGCCTTCAACTTGCTGTATGGATATACTGGACTCCTGTCGTTCGGTCACGCGATGTTCATCGCGGTCGCCGGATATACAGTCGCGAAGGTGGTGAACGTCCTCGCCCCTATGATCGGCTTTGCGGAACTCTTCGGTGGCGCCGCCCCAGTAATGACCTGGATACTCGCGATCGTGCTCGGCGTCGTAGTCGCCACCCTGATTGCCGTGATCATCGGATACCTGTCGGTGCGCCTCGAAGAGATATACTTCGCCCTGATAACACTGGCGTTCAGCATGGCTATATTCGTCATATTCCTGCAGGACACGATCGGGGATGTGCTCGAAGGGGTCGGCATCGGCGGCGGCGATTGGAGTAACGGATCGGACGGTCTGACGTTCATTTACGGAAACGTGAACCTGGCCGGATTCGATTTCCCACTCGTCAATCTCGTGGATCCCTTCCACTATTACTATCTCTCGTTCATCGTCGTCGCACTCGGAATGTACGCGCTCTGGCGGATCGTGCGATCGCCGTTCGGGATGGTTTGCAAAGCGATCCGGGAGAATCCCGAACGCGCCCAGGCGCTCGGGGTTAACGTCTCGTTCCACCAGTGGATGACCTTCATCCTCTCTGGTGCCTTCTCCGGACTCGCTGGTGTGTTGCTCGTTTCGCTTGACAACGCCGTCAACCCCGAATCACACGCACACTGGAGCGTTTCGGCTGAACCAGTGCTTATCACCGTCATTGGCGGCCCGTACTCGTTCCTCGGGCCGACCGCAGGGGCGTTCGTCTATGAATACCTCAGGTGGTTTATCCGGCAGTTCCCGCTGCTGGAAACCTACTGGCAGTTCAGCTTCGGGACCATGGTGCTCGTAGTAGTGTTGTTCTTCAATAATGGTGTCGCTGGGGGCCTCATCCGATTCCGTGACTGGTTGGGCGTCGCCCGAATCCGATACCAGGAGGACGGCGTGTCTGGGGTCGTTACCTTCACACGAGAGACCATCTCCGGCCACCTGGCCGCGTTCCGAAAGCGAGTCGTCGAGGGACTTTCGAATCTCCTGAATCGATCCGCCAACTCCGGGTAAGAAATTCCTCACTCTTGATTTTCTCGACCGACGTCGACCACGTCGAGGGCATTGACCACCCGCCCGAGCAGTTTTCGTTCGCCACGACGGAGGTTTTTCGAGACCGCCGTCTTCGAGACGTCTAACTGCTCGGCAAGTGTCGACAGCGTCGCATCGCGAGGCGTTTCGAAGTATCCATTCGAGACCGCCGTCTCGAGCGTCCGTCGCTCGACTTCGGAGAGTTCTCGACACCCGCTCACAATAGAGGTCGCGATATCGGTGTTGTGCAAGAGAGTGTGGTAATCCTCGAGGTCGATCCTGTCACGAGCGACTACCGTGAATTCGTTATCGCGTTCGAGGTCCGAAAGTGCTCCATCCGCGGTTTCGGGTAGTTCGAATCCCAGATGCCAGATTTCGCTTCCTTCGTCAATGTCGAAAGGTCCCGTAATTTTCCCGTCGTACTCCCTGACGACGCGCATCGCGTCGGTCTGAGCGATACGGGACCGTAGTACCGCACGATCGCCGTTCCGTTTGAGAAGGTCGAATCCGTGACACTGTGGGTGCTCGTCCAGTGTGTCGAGGGCGTTATCGAGAGCCGGTCCATCGGCACCCGCGACCTCAATCCTCGTTTCCAGCTCTGACTGGGCCGTATCGAAGTTCCACTGTTTCGCATAAAACGAGACGTCGTGTTCGATAGACGTCTCGATGTAGGGGCAATCGTATTGGACCATGTCCATCCGAAGTGAGATCACAAGGATGCCTCCGTGGCGTATCACGAGTTCGTATCCTTGTAAATATATTGTTCGTGGCGTCAGTTTTCTGACACGGGTGTCGCGTCGGATGGATGAACGATTCCGGTCGGCCGGAAAACCCACGACAACGGCTGTGGATCGTCGAATTTCCGTCACGTGTGCACAATCACCAAATATCGGCACTACCTGTGTCGAGCATGAACGTCGCGTTCTGTATCTACGACGGCATGACGGTGCTCGACTTCGTGGGTGCGTACGACCCCATTACCAGACTCGATCGGATGGACTTCATGCCGCTCTCGTGGGATGTCTGTGCCCCTACGGAGACGGTCACGGCAAACCGACTTCGACTTGATGTGGATCGAACCGCTCCCGACCTCAGCGACTACGATCTGATCTTCCTTCCCGGCGGGATGGCGACCCGGGAGTTACTCGCCGATGAGGGATTTCTCGTATGGCTCCAGACGGCCGATACATGTGAGTACGTGACCTCCGTGTGTACGGGGTCGCTGTTACTCGGCGCTGCCGGGTTTCTCGAGGGAAAGCGGGCGACGACGCATCCCCACGAGTTCGACGCCCTCGAAGCCTACGCGACGGTGGTCGACGATCGGATCGTCCACGACGACCAGATTATCACTGGACGGGGGGTTTCCTCGGCGATCGACCTCGGCCTGTACGTGGTGGAAGAACTCACCGATTCCGAGACGCGAGACGCCATCGCAACTCAGATGGATTACCCGTACGGGCCCGAGCTGTTGGAACGAACGGCGTGAGGATCCTAGTCCGGACTGTGTCCCTACGAAATCCCACGGGAGTAGGAGCGAATCACCTATATGGGATCGTGAATGTCTCCAACAGTTCGATACGGATCGCGATCGGTATCACCGGGTTACCCGTCAAAAACGGAACGAAGAACTACCGTCGGCCGAGGGAAATCGCACCCGTCAGCGCAGCGAGCGGATTTGATTTCCCGGCAGTAATTTGAAACCCGTAGAGAAGGCCCGCAGCGATGAGGGCGGCGACCTGCACGTACTGAACCGGATGGACCATCGCAACCACACCGGTGACGAAGAATCCGATCCGTAATCCTCCGATTCCCACACGACCGAACGAGAACCGGTAGTTTACGCCGTGGATAATTGCCAGTGCGCCGAAAAGCGCTAGTACCCCCGTCGAGATGGCGTCGTAGCCGAACTCCCCGGAGACAATCGCCGGATGATAGACGAACGAGAACGGGAGGACGAACAGGGGTAACGAAATCTTGATCGCCTCCTTGGCGGACCCCCAGAACCCGCCGCCGGAGATACCGCAGGTGACGGCGACGCAGGTCGCTATCGGCGGCGTCAACCCGGCGAGAATCGCGGCGTAGAAGACGAAAAAGTGGGAGGCCAGGTCGGGGATCAGGAACTGGTTGATGAGCGTCGGCGCAATCAGGAGTGCGACGACAGTGTACGCAGCAGTCGTGGGCATTCCCAGGCCAAGCAGGATGCAGATGACCATCGCGAGTAACACGGCGACGATCATGATTCCCCCAGACAGGTCCATGAGGGTCAGCGAAATCGCAGTCGGGACGCCTGTGGCCATGAGAATATCGACGACTCCGTTAATCGAGGCAAGAATGATCGCAACCGGTGCTAACACGACCGTCCCCTCCCGGAAACCGTCGATGGTCTGTCGGGCACCGGTGTATGCATCATCCTTGTACGATCCGCCCTGAAGTGTCGTCGTGATAAAGGGCATGCCGATACCGAATGCGATCATCGAAACTGCCGTCCAGAGAGCTGCCGTCATCACCGTAACCTGTCTGATTCCGAGCGCGTAGATCAAGATCAATAGTGGAATCCCGTACTTCAGCGATTCCAGGACGAGTTCCTGGGTGCTGAGCCGTTCGGAAAAGACCCCGGTCATGTCAGGATCGTCGATCTGGGGGACTGCGACGTAGTGGACGGCCACGGCAATCGAGATGACGAGGACGGCCGCTGGAATCAATCCGGCCACAATGACGTCTACGTACGTGACGCCACGCACCAGCGATGCCATTATAAAGGCGCCCGCACCCATAACGGGTGGAAGCACCTGACCGGACGTGGACGCGACTGCCTCGATTCCACCTGCCGTTTCCGGTTCGATACCGGCTTCTTTCATCAGTGGAATAGTGAACGAGCCCGTCATTCCGGCGTTTGCAGTCTGGCTCCCGTTGACGGAACCGATTACCGCACTCGCGATGACCGCAGTCTGGGCGATGCCCGAATCGACGTACTTCGCGGATCGGACGGCTAGACGAAGTATGAGACTGAACGCCCCGTAGGCCTTCAATAGTCCTGCATAAAGGAGAAAGAGCGCAATCCAGGCGGCTACCAGGCGGGTCAAAAATCCGTAGAAACCGTCGACGCTCACGACGAGGATCCTGAGGATTCGAGTTCCTGAAAGTCCACCGTGATTCAACGCACCGGGCATCCACGGACCAGTCAGCCCATACCCGATGCCTGCAAGGACGACGATGAGGAATGTTATTCCGAACGCACGCCAGGTGAGGTAGATCATTACGAGGGTGAACGCGAACGCCATTACGAGCTGCGGATCGGTCGCACGACCGATGGTGTCGATTGCGACCTCCTGATAGTTGAGAAAGAGGTAGCCGCTGGTACCGGCACTTATCAGTGCCGAAATCGTAAGAAGTGTGACTTCCAGCCACTGTCGCTCTTTAAGTGGTGTATCGAGCTCCATTATCGAATAGAGCACGAGAATGCCACCGAGGAACGCAACGGCGTATTGCCCTCGTGGCATGAGCTGGGTGTAGGAGTACCACATCACGATGATCCAGTACGGGATCGAGAAGGTAACGAGCGCCATCCGGAGCCGCTCCTCGATTCCGACTCCGAATTTCCAGATCCCGAGGAGGGTCACCAGGACGGCTCCACCGGTGAGTGTGGCATAAATCGTCGTGGAAAGCAGGTCGGGAAGGTACCAGATTGCGACGAACCAGAAAGGGACGGAGAGGAAATACAGCCACAGTTGTCGACTTCCTCGCGTTCCGCTCGCTAGCTCAAGCGGGGGCGTCTCGTCGAGCAGGCTAAAACTCTGGTCGGGATCGACTGAATCGACAGATTCGTCAGGAACTTCTTCCATTCGTAATTTTCGGACGGGAATGTGAGGTTACTTACTCGGCTTCGCCACGGGTCCAGTCGTCTTCCCAGACGCCTTCTTCATCATAGAAGTTGGCGACGCCCTCATGAATTTCGAGTTCGGGAATGACGGTCTGGGCCATGATCTCTGGCGTGTATTCCAGCGTCGTCGGATCAGATTCGCGAATCGTGTCGTGGTGCTCCATCGCGAGTCGACAGACCTCGCGAGTCGCTTCGGTCGGAATTTCAGGGCTGAATGCCCACTGACCCGCGAGCGACCAGGCAACTACGGTATCTGTCACGTCGGTGACCTCCTGCTGGTAGCCGTACGGTTCGAATTCTTCGAGAATCGCGCCGGGGTGGTCCTCGATGGCCTGTCTGAACTCATCATCAACTTCTAGGATGTAGAGGCGCTCGTTGGATCGGACATCGACTTCCTGACACCAGCCGGAGAGTTCGACTCCGTTTGCGCCGTACATACATAGCGCGTCGACGCGGTCCTCTTCGACGGCGCCTGGAATGTCGCCAGTGTCGACGTTGAGGATGTCGTTTTGATCCCAGAGTTCGGCATTCTTGATAATTTCTTCCGTCAGCAGCCGAGTCCCGAACCCTGGCTGAATGGGATAGATAGTGTATCCGCCCTCGCGGAGATCCGCGGTGGACTCGATACCACTGCCCTCGAGTCCCAGCCAGTGAATCTGCAACGATGTGAACATGTACCCCTGGTGTGGAAGTTTACCGACGGGGTCTTCATCGAACGGATCTTCCTCATTCATCGCCTTCGCAAGCGAATTGTTGTCGACGCCCATCGCCGGGATCTGGTCGTCATCGTATTCGTAAAGATTCGCCGTCCAGCCAGCGGTTTCCTGTACGGAGATGTCTACGATGTCGCTGTGCTGACTCGCGGCGCGGGCAAGTGCCTGTCCCGCAGCCTGGGTGGAACTCCCGGTGGACGTCCCACCGATCGTAATGGTGTATGACTCGGTTCCTCCGTCGTCAGAATCCCCGTTGGAGTCACCGTCTGTATCACCGTTCGTATCTCCGTTCGTTCCATCGTCATCGTCGCCCAGACAACCAGCAAGTCCGAGTACGCCGAGGGTTGCCGCACCCTTGATCATGTCTCGCCGTGAGTTTGGTGTCTCGTTCGACATATAGCACCTAAGACAGAGCGGATGTGTAAAAGGATACCGCTTATTTTAATATCATAATAATGATCAATATATCGGTATATTCTGAAAAGTTGAGAATAATTGTGTCATAATCTTGGTTATGTGAAACATAATCGATAATTTGCTCATTAATTAAACTATATTATAGTTAATAACATAGTAAAAATCACGGAATTAACGCGTGTGCCCGCTTATTACACAATTCGTCCGGCCAGTCACAAGAGAAAGCGTCTCATTCGCGATCTGAATCCGTCCCACAGTCAAACGCGCTCTCGGCATGAAATGGGGTGTTACCACCGACGGCTTTCGCCCGATCGAGGTGCCGATGGAGCTCCTCACGATATCTAGGCGCAGCGACGTCAACGAGTATCTCGGCTCGTTCGACCGACGAACACCCGCGAAGGTCGGCAACGCCGTGTTCGGTCACGACGACGGAGACGTCGTGCTCGGTGTGGTCGACATGGGGAACCTTAGGAACTATTCGCGAAATGTCCCCGTTAGCGGCGGTCGAGGGAAGGGCAACGATGCCGAGGACACTGTTCCGCACGAAATCCCCGCCACCCCCGATCCCGTTCACGATATTTCGCCCGCGTAAGTGCGTGGCGTTTGCGTTCGCGTTGAGGTCTACCTCGACTGCACTGTTGATCCCGACGACCCCGAACCGATCGATGAGACCGGCATCGTTCGAAATATCTCCCGGGCGAAGCACGATTCGATCGGTCAGTCGATCGATCGACGAAAAGAGTCGCTCCTGACCCGCCGAGGACAGCGCGAGCGAGGTCGCACTCGCGCCACGTATGGTGTCGGTTTCGAGGAGTTCGAGCAGACCATCCTGTATTACCTCGCCAAAATATACGACGTCGCGATTACCGAAATTCAGCCCCGAAATTTCGCTCATGAGGGCGTTTCCGAGACTGCCAACTCCGAACTGGAGGGTGACCGAAGACTCGAAGAGCAAATTCCGCTCGAGTTCCTCGGCGAGAAATTCCCTGAGGTTCGCGGCGACGGCCCTGTCGGCGGGAGTCGGCGACCGAAACGTGTACGGATCGTCAGGGCGGTCTACCTCCACGACGCCGATCAACTTCTCGGGGGCGAACGCTACCGCCGGTCCACCGATCGTTCCGAGTGGATCCGAAAGTGGGATTGCCTTGCGATCTGGCGGGAGCGATCGTTGATATACGTCGTGGACCGCCGCAATTTCGATCGGTTGCGCACGGTTGAGTTCGACGAGAACGCGATCGGCTACGTCCACAAACGCGGGCGTGTTACCGCTCGACATCGACGGAACGAGCCACCCCTCGCCGACCGCGACCGCCTCGATAATCGCAATTCGTTCGCCCATTATTCCCCGATGGAGCCCATCGAAACGAAGCTCGTCTGCCACGTGCGATACGTGACTATCGTGAAATGCGATCTCGCCGTGGTTGATCGCTTCGCGGACCGTCGGCTGGGTCTGGAAGGGATACCGTCGCCGCAGGTCGCCGGATTCGACGAGTCGACCATCAATTTCGGCGCCGACGCCTCCCCCCGAAACGACGGTGAGTTCCCGAGGTTTTGACGCCGCGATAGCCTCAGGCACGCGCTTGGGATAGCCGACTCCACCGAATCCGCTGACCAGCAGTGTCGCGCGGCTGGGGACATGATCGGCTGCTTCGGTGGGTGAGAGCAGTGGGAGTGAACCGATCAACCGTCGGTTCGGAATTGGCGATTCGGATGTTGGGGGTCGATCCGGACCGCCGGTATCCTTTGACTGGTCGGTCACGGTCGTGTCACCGGTACCGTGGCTGGCGACTTGCTTCTCATAGTACGGAACGTCACCGGTTGAGGATGTCAACTTTTCTCCTGAGTCGTCTTGGCTCCGTCGACGGCAGGTTCAAACCGATTCGCGACCCGTATATCTCAATGCCACTCCTTCAGTTCGACACCACGCTTGGACTCACCGACGCCGAAAAATCGACCGTTGCAACGCGAATTACAGAGCTCTATACCGACGAAATGCAAACGACCGCCGGACACGTTGCCATCACGATCCGCGATCGAGAACCGGCCGACCTACACCTCGGTCGATCCGTCGACGGCCCAGTGATTTTTCTCGATGCGGAAATTCGAGCAGGTCGACCGTTCGAGCGAAAACGTGCGTTCGCGCTGGCAGTAATGGAGTATTTTGTGAACGAGTTCGACGTTCCCGATCCGAACATGAAGGTCGTGTACACCGAACATCAGGGGCAAAACATGATGGGCGTCGATCGAGTCGGCGGAACATGGCAACCCGACGATAATTGATCGACCGGTCAATACACCCAGCGTATCGCTTGTTACCAAACTGTAGCTCGAGGTTGGCCTGCGAAGCCGCGTTTGCCGGCTTCGATACGGTAACCCGTGTCCGTTATCAATAATCCGACGTTCGATGGATCGAGGGTACTGGCGAACTGTCTCGCTCGTGACACTGTGGCAGGTGTCTGCGAGCATCTGCTACTACGCCGTGTTCGCAGCCACCCCATTTTTCCGGGACGCGTTCGGACTCAGCCGGTTCGACGTCGGAATCGTGATTACAACACTCACGCTGGGGTATGCGGTTTTTCTACTTCCACTCGGCGCTGCCACCGACCGATACGGCGAACGGCAAACCCTGTCACTGGGGTTACTCGGTCTCTCTGCCGGAGTGTTGATCGTATCCGGCGCACCGTCGTATGCCCTATTGCTGGCCGCCGTCTTTTTTCTGGGATCGATATACGGGACGGCCATGCCCGGGACGAACAAGGCTATTTTCGATAACATTCAATCCGGCCGCCAGAACTTCGCGATCGGCATCAAACAGGTCGGGGTCACTGGCGGCTCCGGCATCAGTGCTTTGCTCGTAACAGGGCTTGCAGGAGTCCTCTTCTGGCAAGCCGGATTTCTCATTGCTGGGACGCTGGGAGTGGCCGTCGCCATCGGGTTCTACGTCCTCTATACCGGGGCGAGCGACGTGGGTGCAGGAACTATCCCCGACTTTCGTGGGCTATTGTCGAACCGCCCGTATCGAGTCCTCGTAATTGCCGGGTTCTTTCTCGGCGCAGCGCTGTTTACTACGACCGGATATACGGTGCTGTATGTAGAAGAATCGATCGGAACATCGGTCGCGTTCGCCGGGGTCGTTCTCGCGTTAGTCCAGTTATTTGGAAGTGTTGGGCGCGTCCTTTCCGGCTGGATCGCCGACGTGCTTCCCGGCGAGCCAAGGATCCGTATCGCGTCGATCCTCGTCGTCCAGACCACTGCAAGTGCACTCCTGTTCGTCGCTATCGGTCTCACGACCACACCACTTGGAGCCGCACTCGGATTTTCCGTTCTCGGATTCTTCGTCCTCGGCTACACCGGCGTCTTTTATTCGTGTATGGCAACGCTCGTTGGTATCGACGAAATGGGTGGCGCAACAGCAGGCGGACAGCTCGCGCTCACCTCCGGTGCACTCGTTGCTCCACCGGCCTTCGGATACCTGGCCGACACGATCGGCTACCGATCCAGCTGGTTGATGCTGGGAGCGAGTTCACTCCTTGCAGGCGTCCTTTTGCTGAGGGTTCTTCGACTGGAACCACCGGTCGATACCGTCGCCGCAATGAAGTGATCTACACGGTGGTGACCGAACCAGATCGATGGACAACGAGTCGGTGAGCAGATCCGGTGTCGCTAAGGCCCCCTACGGAAACGTTGAATCGAATGGATATCGCGGAACGTCGTATCGTTTGGCTTACCGCTGCGTCTCACGCGCTCGTCCACACTTACGAACTTTCGATTCCCATATTGATGACCGTCTGGCTCCTCGAGTTTTCGACGACGGCCGCCACGCTCGGTGTTGTGGTGACCGTCGGGTATGGCCTCTTCGGCGTGGGCGCACTTCCCGGGGGCGTACTCGTGGATCGATTCGGTTCCAAACCACTCATCATCTTGTGTTTGGGAGGAATGGCGGCCTCATTCTTGCTGGCCGGCATCGCGCCCTCGCTGTGGACGCTTGCAATCGCGGTCGGTCTGTGGGGAATCACCGCGAGCGTGTATCATCCGGCCGGACTCTCGCTCCTATCGATGGCCATCGAAAAGCCCGGTACGGCACTCGGATACCACGGCATCGGCGGGAATCTCGGGATTGCTCTCGGACCGCTCGTTACGGTGGTTTTGCTGCTCTGGTTCGACTGGCGAACGGTTACCGTCGTCCTCGCCGCACCGGCGGCACTCGTGGTTGCGTACGCATTCAGAGTCGATGTGGCTGCGGCCCTCCCCGATACCCACGACGGGAACGGCACTAAGGGCAAAATCACGCTTTCCGACGTCAGACGCGATACCCGAACCCTCGCGACCCTGGGATTCGGTCTCGTCATTCTCATCGTCACCCTCAACGGACTCTACTATCGGTCGTTTCTAACCTTCCTTCCGAGTATGCTCGGCGAGTTCCTGTCGGCATTACCAGAAATCCAGATCGTTGACCCGGAAAGCCCCTACGCAGAAGAGTTCGATGTGTCCCGGTGGCTCTACGTGGCCATTCTCGTCGTCGGCGTCGTGGGGCAGTACCTGGGTGGGAAGGCAGCCGATCGATTTCCGACAGAACGCGGGCTCACCGTTGCACTCGGGACGCTCGCAGCCCTCGCACTCGTGATTGTGCCGGCAAGCGTCCACGTGGGATCGTTCGTCGGGGTCTCGCTGCTGCTCGGAGTTACGCTATTCAGTATCCAGCCGCTATCTCAGGCGACTGTGGCATATTATTCGCCTCCAGAAACGCGAGGGCTCTCCTTCGGATACACGTACCTCGCAATCTTCGGCGTCGGTGCGCTGGGTGCTGCACTGGCCGGCGGCGTCTTGACGTACGGCAGTGCGACCCTGTTGTTCGTGGTTCTGGCTGGGCTTGCAGCGACCGGGTCGATCGTCAGCATCGTTCTCTTTCGGGTCGGAACGCGGCGATCCTGAGTGGAATACATCTCGAACAGCGCCGAGGATTCCATCAGAAGGACCCGTCGGTCGCGTTATAAGTACCTCGGCCCCCAATACGTTACCATGTATCGTGTACTGTTACCTCTCGATAACGACGAGGAACGTGCGAACGCCCAGGTCGATACACTCCTTGACCTCCCTGGCGACCCCGAAGACCTTTCGGTGGTGATCGTCCACGTCTACGAAGAAATCGACACGCCTGCCGACGAAGGTGGAAGCGTCCTTATTCAGGAACTTAACGAATCGCTCGAGGAACTCCGCGATCTCCCACCCGCTGTCGACCTCGTCGAAAATCGCTTAGAAGAAGCGGGGATCGAATACGAACGGCGAGAAAAAGTCGGCGAGGCTGCACCGGGAATTCTCGACACTGGTGAGGACGTCGACGCCGACGCGATTTTGCTGGGGTCGGGAAAACACACACGGGTCGGCAAAGCCCTCTTCGGGAGCGTCAGCCAGGACGTGATCCTCGAAGCCGACATCCCCGTGATAATAATTCACTGACTGCGAGCCGCTTCGGCAAGTAGTGAACTGGGATCGCGCCCCTACTCGTCGCGTTCGACGCCGGTGAACTCGAATCGTACCCCGCCGCTTGTTGCGGTCGTCACGTCAATATCCCAGTCGTGTGCTTCCGCAATTCGATTGACGATGCTCAAGCCGAGACCCGTGCCATCCTCATCGGTCGAATAGCCGCTCTGGAGAACGATCGTCCGTTCCTCCGGGGGAATTCCTGGGCCATCGTCCTCGACCACGAACCCATCCTGAAGCTCGTCAACCGTCACCGTGACGTCGCCCCCGGAATGTTCGAGTGAATTTCGAAACAGGTTGTCGAGTAGTTGCTGGAGCTGACTCACGTCGGCGGACACCACCACGTCCGCCTTGAGTCGAAGCGAGGCATCCCCCGTGTCGAGTCGCCGCCAGCACCGCTCCGCAATGGCGGCGAGTTCCACCGATTCTGTTTGGAGCGGATCGTCGTCCCTCGCCAGCGCAAGCAGATCGTTGATTAACGTCTCCATCCGATCGAGGGCGTCCTCGACGTCGTCGATGTGTGATCGATCGTCATCCGCACGGGTCAGCTCCAATCGCCCGCGCGCAACGTTCAGGGGCGTTCTGAGATCGTGGCTGACGATGCTAGCGAACTCCTCGAGCGTTTCGTTCTGTTGGGCAAGCTTGCGCTGCCGTGCTCGTAACTCGTCGGTTCGCTCGACCTGCTCGAGGGCTCCCGCGATGTTGCCGGTCAGAATTTCGCCAAGAACCACGTCTCGTTCGTCGAATGAATCGGGTTCGGTGGATCCTGCGATAAAGACGCCGTATTCATCGATCGGAACGATGAGTTCGCTTCGTATCGGTGTTTCCGGATTGAACACATCGGGGTCGGCCGGGATGTCGTCGATTACCTCGGCTTCGCCCTGCTCGAAGACTCGCCAGGCAATACTGTCACCGTCCGAAAAGGAAGGAATGTCACCGACGAGTTCGACGGCTGCGTCGGTTGCCGCGACCGACACGAGGTTCGCTCTGTCGGCATCCACGAGGTGAATCGCGTTGGCTTCGAAATTCACAATGTCTCGAGCAGCTTCGACGCCGATTTCTGCAATCTCATCTCGCGTCGCAGCAGTCATCAGCTCCTGGGTAGTCTCGTTGAGGCCTTCGAGCTGGTGTTCGTGTTGTTTCCGCTTCGTAATATCTCGGGCCACACCGACTGTTCCCGTGAATTCCCCCGAATCGAACAGGGGTGCGATCCGGAGTTCGATCGGGATCAGTCCGTCGTTGTCGGTCCGAACGTGGGCCTCGTACTGTGCGACACCTTCGTCACCGCCCTCCAGCAACTCGCGGATGAGACGGATCCCCCGTTCGATGTCATCGTCGTCAAGCAATATCGAGACGTGCGACCCGAGGAGTTCCTTTCGATCGTATCCGGTTTTCAATTCGAGTTGTTCGTTGACCATGGTGAAACGCCCTTCGACGTCGAGAGCGTACACGGAGTCGCCAGCTGTTTCGACGATTCGCTGAGCCCGTTCGAGACTTCGCTGTCGTTCCTTGCGATCCGTTATGTCCTGGACGACCCCGATTCCATCGATTGGATCGCCGGTATCATCAAATCCGATCTCTGCCCGTTCTCGGACCCACCTGGTGTCTCCGGATTCCGTCACGATCCGGTGTTCTACATCGTAATGGCCGTCCTCTAGTGCCGCATTCCAGGCCTCCTCGACGAACGTCCTGTCGTCAGGGTGAACGTATTCGATGAACGTTTCGAACGATACCGGTTCGTCCGGGGTGACTTCGAAAATTTCGTACACTTCGTCTGACCAGTACAACTGGTTGTCGGTCAGGTCGTAATGCCAGCTTCCGATGTTCGCGACTGCTTGTGCCTGTGCGAGATGTGATTCACTTTCTGCGAGATCGCGAAGTGTCCGGGTTCGCTGGACGTGGTTTACGATCCGGTTTGCCAACAGTTCGAATTGTTCGGATCCGAACTCCTTCTGGAGATAGTCAGACACACCGGACGAAATCGCTTCACTCGCGACCTCCTCGCTACCTTTGCCGGTAAAAAGGATGAACGGTAGGTCGGGATGCCACTGTCTGACCCGTTCGAGCAGTTCGATCCCGGTTTTGCCGGGCATGTCGTGATCCGAAACGATGCAGTCGAACTCACGTTCGGTCAGCGTATCGAGTGCTTCGTCCGCGTCATACACCGCTTCGACGACGAGACGATCGTTCTCTCGTTCCAGATGAGTCTGGGTGAGATCCGCAAATTCCGGATCGTCGTCCACGTGTAAGACGCGAATCGAATCAGTCACATCAACCACCCTAACGCCAACAAACTATAGCAATTTTGGTATTACACACGTATGGGAGACAATTCACTGACCCGCGGTAGCCCAGACGGCAATCACTGCGAGTAGGACCGCGGGAACGAGAGGTAACACGAGGTACGCCTGTTGATACCCCAACCCGAAACGTGGTCCGACGTAGGGAAAGGTGACGAGAATGCCGGGAATGAGAATAAAGGATACGACGATGGCCCCGACCAGTATCCAGCCTCGCCGACCGAACTCTCGATCGTCGGTACTTGAGTCGGGATCCGGTTCGAGAACGTCGTCGATCCCCTTGCCCTCGCCAGGTTCGTTTCGGTCGGTGGCCAATTCGCCGTCTGCGCTCTGTTCCATCGTCGGTAAATCGTCGACTCGCTACAAGAACCTGTCCGTCCCAACTCATCGATAGATGCGAACCGATTACTCGTACTCCGCGTACGCGTCCGCGTCGTACTCACTGTCGGGTACCACAACGACCTTCCCGAAGCCTTCTCGATCTTCTATCATCTCGTGGGCTCGAGCAATTTCGCTCATCGGCAACACCGCACGAATTCTGGGTTCGAACGTCCCCTCCCACACCTTCGAGAGAACCTCGTCCATCTCGCCGGGTGTCCCCATCGTCGATCCGAGGATGGACAGCTGTTTCCAGAACACCTTCGGGATGTTGGTCTCGGGCGAAATTCCTGAGGTCGCACCGCAGGTTACGATCCGACCGCCAGGCGCGGCGACGTCGATCGAGTTCGACCATGTCGCCTCACCTATGTGATCGACTACCACGTCGACGCCACGGCCATCGGTCTCTCCGAGAATGACCTCGGCAAAGTCGTCGGTTTCGTAGTTGATGGTATGATCGGCACCCAGTTCTCGTGCGTATTCCAGCTTTTCCTCGCTCGATGCGGTCGCCCAGACCTCCGCACCGGCATCAGCGGCGATCTGGACGGCGGCGTGACCGACCCCGCCCGAGGCACCGAGGACGAGGACGCTGTCGGATTGATCGATGTCAGCCCGGGTGACGAGCATCCGCCAGGCCGTCTGGAACACGAGCGGTGCGGCCGCAGCCGTCACGAAGTCGACGTGATCCGGAACGTCGACCAGGTTGTTTTCGCCCATGATCGTGAGTTCGCTGTGGACACCACGGGTATTCTCGCCCGTGAGTTTGTAGTCGACGCACATTGATTCCTCGCCCTTGCGACAGAATTCACACTCGCCGCAGTGGACTCCAGGGTCGACCGCGACTCGATCACCGGGTTCGAATCGCGTTACGTTCTCTCCGACCGCTTCGACCACGCCAGCCCCGTCACTCCCGAGGACGTGGGGAAGTTCCTCCGGCTTTGGCATGCCCCGCCTGGACCAGACGTCGAGGTGGTTGAGCGCTCCGGCTTTGACGTCGACCAGCACTTCGTCCGGTCCGGGTTCCGGGTCCGGAAACTCGTCGTATTGCAACACGTCGGTGGATCCGTGCTCTTCGTAAAACACTGCCTTCATGGCCGCAACTGCGAACGCCCCCCGCAAAACGTTAGCGCTTTCGGCTATCCTATGCCGGTTCCGCCGGTGTCGGAGTCGGGGGTCGATCCCACCGAACGGTGGAGTGAACTATCCCTGCCTACTCAGCCGTTGACACGGCTTCCGTGGGGCAGGGGCTTGCTGTTTCGACGACGGTACGTGCAGACACAGAGGGCGACCCCTTTGCACCCACAGC
>JBKGZK010000029.1:0-25157 GCA_046545615.1 Natronomonas sp. | reverse complement strand
CCGCAGATCCCGTGACCCGAGGTGCAACCCTTTCCGAGACGCGTCCCGACACCGACCAGGATCCCCCCTGCGAACAGCCGCCATGCCTGTACCTCGGTGGTCCAGATGCCGTCCTGGAAGAGAACAGCGTAGACGGCCGCGCCGGCCACGATCCCGATCGTGAACACGAGTCGCCAGTCGCGGGTCGTGATGAATCGATGTTGATCGAATCGGTCGAGATCCGAGACGTACGAGAGCGTCGACTCGAGGAACGTACTCGCTCCGGGGCTCAGTCCCGTCCCGAGATAGATGACGAGGACGCCGAGGCCGATAGTGACGCCACCGATGGCGTAGTGAGCGATCCCGTTCGGAAACAGGCCCGCGATGAGCGTCGAAAGCGTGAGTAAACCCGTCATTGCGCATATTCCAACGGCAAAGCTTGTAAGGCTCACTCCTGCGGCCACGACGGCCGATGACTCTGACGACGCGAACACGATAATCGACGTCGGTCGCCGAATCGCCGATTTCAGGCGCAGGAGAACCCGCCGTCGACGACGAGCGCGTGCCCGGTCACCCAGTCGGATACGTCGGACGCCAAAAAGAGCATGGCGTTTGCGACGTCTTCGGGCTTGCCGAGCCTGCGAAGCGGATACTGCTGAGCAAGGTCGGCTTCCAGGGCTTCCCATTCGTCCGCCGTCCGGTCGCCCCGCGCCATTGGCGTCTCCGTGACCGCAGGGCATACGGCATTCGCACGGATGCCGTATGGACCGACTTCCGCGGCGACCGCGCGTGTAAAGTTCACCACTGCACCCTTGGTTAGCGAGTACGCCGAGAGCTGAGGCGAGCCGATGACGCCGGCGAGCGATGCTGTGTTGACGATTTTGCCCGATTCCAGTCGCTTAAAGTGCGGTATGGTCGCCTTGCACCCATTCCAGACCCCTTTGACGTTCACGTCAATCAGGCGATCGAGTTCGGATTCGCCGATCGTCTCGACGTTGGCACGGTCGTGAACGATCCCAGCATTGTTGACGATCACGTCGAGTCCGAACTCCTCGACAGTTGCGTCGACGGCCGACCGGAACGCGTCCGCGTCGCGAACGTCGAGTTCGATCGCCGTGCCAGCACCGCCAGTTTCCTCGACCAGATCGACGGTCCGCTCTGCACCCTCGAGATCCACATCCGCGCCCACGATCGTCGCGCCAGCTTCGGCGAATTTGATCGCCGCCGCGCGTCCCAGTCCGGAACCTGTACCGGTTATGAAAACCGTCTCGTCAGTGACGTCCATGTCCGACACCATCGGAGGCGATCATATAAACACCCCCGTCACCCATCACGATTACATAAAGCACCCGACTGCCGTCGTCGACTCCCCTGCCGCCAGCCACAAATTTATCGTCTGACTCCGAGTGGCGATCGATATGCGAGAACAAACCGTCGCAGAAAAGATCGACTTCTCCGGAGAGGTCGCCGCCGTGACCGGTGGCGCTCGGGGAATCGGGCGTGCAATCGTGGAATCATTCGCCGCGAGCGGTGCGGACGTGGCGGTCGTCGACATCGACAGGGACGCGGCGGACGAAGCCGCCGCAGAGGTTCGCAACGACTACGGTCGATCAGCGATCGCCGTCGAGTGTGACGTCTCAGAGTACGACGAAGCCACCGAGATGGTCGACACGATAATCGACGAACTCGGGACGCTCGACATCCTCGTCAATAACGCGGGCCTCGGAACTGGCAAGCCGTCCTTCATGGATACGACGCCGGACGACTGGGAGACCGTCGTGGGCGTCTGTTATAAGGGAACGATGAACTGCAGTCACGCGGCGTTGCCACACATGACCGATCGGGGCGAGGGGAAAATTGTCAACTTTGCAAGCGACTCGTACAAGGGTAACGACCCTGGGCTATCTGTGTACGGCGGTTCCAAGGCGGCAAACGTCTCCTTTACCAAGACGCTTTCCAAGGAGGTCGGCGAGGACGGTGTTCGCGTGAACTGCGTCTCGCCCGGCACGACGCGTACACCGGCCACCGAGAACTGGATCGACGAATATGAGGACGCCATCCTCGATTCGTACGCCCTGTCCCGGCTCGGCGAACCCGAGGACATCGCGGATGCCGTGACCTTCCTCTGTAGCGACGCCGCGAGCTGGATTACCGGCCAGACGCTCAGCGTCAACGGTGGATACATTCGCGGATAGATCACTCGTTGTGGGACCTGGGGAAAGGCTATGTGAGTTCATTACATACATACACGCATGGCCCAGCAAGTGAGCCCAGAAACCTCGCGTTGCTTTAGTTGCGGGTTCGAAGCCGCTGTGGGTAGCGACGAGTGGAACCGAGTCTCTCACCCGCCGTTGGGGACCCTCACCCAGTGTCCCGACTGCGGGAGTACCGATATCCGGAGCGGCGCATAGAAACACTGGAGATTTATCCACTCATTCACGCAGGCGCTCGTTCGTTCTCCAGTGCGTTTCCGAACCCAGAGACGACCCCACAGAGTAGTGCGTACCGGTTCAGCGAGTGAGATAGTGTGGCCAAACCGCGTTCGAGCGTACCGGACGCGATGGTATTTTGTCGACGCCGACGCCATAATTCGTATGGACGACGACCGTGTCACGAAGGATCGATCCGATTTCCTCCGTGCCGGCATCGCGCTTTTCAACGACGGCTACTACCTAGCTGCCCACGAACCGTGGGAGGAATCGTGGCTCACCGATCCTCGAGGCGACCGCGATGAATGTCTCCAGGGTCTCGTCCAAGCCGCTGGCGCGATCCATCACGCGTTATCTGATAATCCGGACGGGGCGAGGGGTCTCTCGGGAAGCGCACCGGTATACCTCGAGGATTGCGACGAAAGCCACGTACCGGTAACCGACCTCCGGGCATGGCTCGAAAGATTGCACGCAAATCCCGAACTCGTACTGCATGATGACCCGCCGCGGCTTGCCTTCGAGGGAGGCAGCCCGAATCTGTCTGATCTACAGTTTCCGGCCGCGGGGATTGCTGCGGAGGCTCTCGCGGAGACCCAAGGCGACGATCAGCTGGAGAACGCAGTCGAGTATGCGGAACACGACCTCGCCGAAGGTCGCTCTTCGAGTCCTTTCGCGAGCCTCGTACTAGATTTCCTTGCCGGGGGCGGACCACTGGTTCGAACGAGACTCGAACAGCACGTTGACCGGCGACGTTCGAAGGACGAGGACGTCGCGGGCCTGTTCGAATCAGAATAATCGTCGTCCGTCACTCGAAGTCCGCGGAGTTGTCCTGCGGATCGTAGTCGAGTACCTCCCTGGCAGTTTCAAGCGAGTAGAACTTCCGGTCGTTGTCCGAGATGCCGTAGACAATCACGTAGTCGTAGTTGGCCTGAAGCGTCCGATCGTGGAGGTGGGCACAGTCACGGTGTGAGAGCCACATCGCCTGGCCACGCTCGTAATCGATCGGGGGATGGTCCTTCGTGAGATTCCCGATCCGGACGTTGCAGACTTCGACGCCGTATTCGTCGTGGTAGTACCGACCGAGCGTTTCCCCAGCGACCTTCGAGACGCCGTAGAAATTCCCCGGACGGGGGAGTTCAGTCCCGTCGAGAAGAAACTCGTCTTCACTACTGTAGATCCCCGGCGTTCTATCGGTTTCGAAGTGGCCTACGGCGTGGTTCGATGAGGCGTACACGAACCGCCCAACGCCGGCGTCGATTGCCGCCTCGTAGAGCACCTTCGTCCCGTGGATGTTATTCTCGAGAACCGATTCCCACGGCGCATCTCGACGCGGATCTCCAGCCAGGTGAATCAGTGCATCCACGCCCTCGCAGGCCTCGACCATCAGCTCCTCGTCGACGACGTCGCCTACGAGATAGGGGTGTGATGGCTCTTCGACGGGCGGGTTGTGAAACAGCAGCCGCCAGTCGTATGCGTCACCGATACCGTCGAGAATCGCGCCACCGACACCACCACCGGCACCGGTAAGCAGCACGGTATCGTTCATACGTTCGGCACGAACGAGACCGGTAAGAAACGTGCGGTTCGAGGTGGCAACGTTGCCGGAGTGGCGAGAGTCAAACACCCGGTGAGGAACGATCGGCCGGGTCGTCCCACGAAGAGCGGAAATTCTCTCGACTCGGTTTCAATACCCTTTTGCCGCCGCGGCGGGTTCGATGGAACATGGCAGACTTTCAGGTCGTCGTCGGCGATCCCGACGATGGCACCTCGTACACCTTTGAGGTCGACGGACAGGACGCGAACCGGTTCATCGGTCGGTCGATCGGCGAAACGGTCGACGGCGACGCGATCGGACTCGACGGATACGAACTCGAGATCACCGGAGGCTCGGATACGTCCGGACGACCGATGCGTGAAGACGTCCGCGGCCGGCGAACGAAGGAACTCCTGCTCGCAGGAGGTATCGGTTTCGAACCCACAGTTGATGGCGAACGGAAACGCGTCACGGTCCGCGGTAACGAGATCGGCGAGGAGACGCGCCAGATCAACGCCTCGATCGCCACGCGCGGCGATGCAGCCATCGACGAACTGCTCGCCGAAGACGACGAATAACGCACTCCGTTCTCGTTTATGACGAACGTCACCTCCGACGCAGTCGAGTCGATACGCGTCGACGTCGACACGACCGGTTCGCTCGACCGGCCACGGCTCCTCGTTCCAGAAGGGCAGGTTCCCGAAACCGTCGTCCGAGTCGTGGCCGACGAACGGACGTACCACGCGCCAGTCGAACGAGCGATTTCCGGCGACCTTGAGATTCCAGGTCTGTATGGAAACACGAGACTCGCCAGGGAGCGAACGGGCGAGAATTTCCTCCCCAAGTGGCTCTCGAACCACAACCTCTCAGCCGGTCGATCGGCCCACCTCGACGTCGTGGTCGACGGTAAACAGTACGGCCTCCGGGCCCCGGGCGATCGAGCAGTATACCACGTCGTCGAATCGACGAACGATAATCTCCAGTCGATTGCCGAAACGCTCGATTCCGAATGAGCGACGGGGACCCTCGAGTCACTTACGAGTCGTTCCTCGAGGGAGGTCGTCCAGATCACGTGGGTATATTTCTTCACGAGTCGGCCGTGGATTCTGTGGAGACGTTCGTCGACCGTGACCTCGGCGTTCGACTCGAAACAGGTGTCGTTCTCGTCCTTCCCGGACCTGCGGGTCGGAAGCTCTTCCACCGCGCGACTGGTCTTGAGGCTATGACGTTCGCCGGGGGCGCGATGAAGACGGAGGGAGTAATCGTCAACGACCTCACAGGCGGATCGTGTCCTGACGCATCAGGCGACGGGAACGCTGACGAAAACGACGGTTCGAGAACGGACCACGAGGCGAAGTTCATCTTCGCGTTCGTGGAAGCAGAAAACGAGGATGCAGGGGGAATCTACGCAGACGGACCCGTCCTTCACGCCTATGCCGCCTGCGAGTGTGGGACGACCTACTCGGATCGATGGGTTGTCGCCGAGTGAGGATGCTTCCCAGAGAGTCCGTCACGGCTTCGGGTTCGATCTGACAGCTCCCCATCGAGTCACTCGGTCTCAGTGGCGAGTGCTCGAAACGCGTCTAGAATAACTTGCTTCGTTACCGCACCCCGGGTCGTCCAGTGGTGGGCGTAATCGAGCATATCGCCGTAGATGTCCGGCTTGCATCCGGCCGCCTTCGGATGGCCACCGCCGTTGACCTGTCCGGCCACTTCGTGGCAGCGACTGAAATTCTCGGTTCCTCGGATCGAAGCACTGCCCGCCGGCTTCACGACGACCGACGCGTCGGCTCCTTGCTCGCGTAACGCTTCGGCAACCTCGTTTTGGGAACACCGGCCGTACGTGATGCCGATCGTCCACGGGCCGATTTCTAGTAGTGACGCCCGTTCGATCGCCTTTTCGATCAAGGCCTGCTTTTCGATGCGTCGCTCCTCGAGAAATGACGACACATCGTCGGGAAAATCCACCCCATGTTCGAGCACCGTCTCGACATACTCCTCGGGGTCACTCCAGTACGAATAATCGGCCAGGTCGTCACTTCGTGGGTCCTCTCGGAGCCAGAGATCGTGATCACGTGTGACTGCCGCGAGTTCGTGATATTGATCGTCGAAATCGTACGATAGGCTCTCGAGGGCCACGTCGGTGGTACACACCTCCTCGGAGTCGCCGACGACCAGTTCGGCCTGTGCTGAAACGATCGCTTCGAGCGAGTCCTCCCACTGGTGGTGATCGAACCACCGGATGTGAGATGCTCGTTGCGCGACCGCATCGAGCGACACGAGGTCGTCGGACGAATCTGGGCAGAGATCGCACACGAACACCTCGATTCCTTCGGGAGCGAAGGTTGCGACGTATTCGAGCGCCTCGGCGATTTCGTGGGGGCCAGCCGGAAGCAACGCCGCCTCGCCGAACGCGACGCGAACGAGCGCGACGCATCCGAGCCCGTCGGCATCAGGATCTGCGATTACAACCCGTGCTGCTTCCTCGAGTATTTCAGCAGCCTCCTGTCTCGCGCGTTCCTCGTCGAAGGAATCGGGAGTAAAAAATCCCTCGCCGGGGAGAACCGAGCGACGTTCCAGCGGTAGGGACTCGTCGTCGATGATAGCGTCGTCCATGTCCGTCCCACACAACGGAGGGGAAAGAACCCGACGATCCGTTACTCGCTCAGTCGGGCGACCATCTCGAGTTCGAAACTGCCGGTGTCAACCGGTTCGAATCCGACCTTGCGATAGAGTTTGACCGCGGCGTCGTTCCACCGTTCGACGGACAGCCAGACGCACTGAATGCCCTCCGATTGACCGGCACCCAGGAGTGTCTTGATGAGGACGGTACCGATGCCGGCTTCTTGGTACGGTCTGACCACGAAGATGGCGAGTTCGTATCCACCTTCTCGATCAGGGACCAGGGTGGCATGACCGACAGCCGCGTCGCCGTGCCACGCGACGACGTTGAGACAGTCGTCGACAAGGAGGCCATCGAGCCACGATCGTATTCGTTGCTCGCTACTGGGTGGAATACCCTGTGCGCGGTCCTCTGATTCGAACTGGAGATACATTTCGACCAGCGCCTCGCGGTCGTCGTCGTAGCGCTCGACAGAAATCGCCCTGCCGAGCGCGTCTTCGAACCGGTTGGGTGGCGGATCGTACGGGTCGATCGGCTCGTCGGGGTACGTCCTGGTCATCGGATAAGTGTCACCGAGGTTCGGGCGTTCAAAATCACGAATTCGGCGATCGAGCCGAGCTGTACCTTTCCGAGGGGGCTGGTCTGGCCGCCACCGAGGACGATACGATCGAATTCCTCGCGCTCGGCTAATTCGAGGAGTTCACTCCCCGGGTGGCCCGAAAGCATTTCGAGGTTCGCATCGAGATTAGCGTCTTCGAGGGCCTCGAGGGCACGTTCACGAACTTCCTCCGGAGTCCGGGGAGAGTCAGGATTTTCCACGATGGCAATCGTCAAGTCATCGCCGGCTTCGATGGTCCGCTCGATCACCCGATCGAGGGCCTGGATCGAATCCTCGCTACCGCCGATTCCCAACAGCACTTTCATATCACCCCCAACACCGGCAATCACAAAAGCCTCTCGCCGGCACGGCGTCGGTGCGCCACCGCCTTCGTCCGTCATCCGTCAGACATCGGCGATACCCTTTTTCACCCCCGGGTCGCACCACCGCCATGGAAGACGACGCGCCGGTGACGACCGAACCCGACGAGGCTGCGTCGACCGACCGGGGAGAGGGACCAGACGAGCGGGAGGCCGCTGGCGATGAGACGCCCCAGAAAAATCGTGACCCGTCCGGAGCGAGTGGAGTTTCTTCGGACGATAGATCGACCGATACCGGAGAAACCACCGGGGATGGAGAGCATACTGGCGAAAATAGTCCCGAGACCACCGATCGGACACCGCAAGCGGTTGAAACCGAAACCGGGGATCGTACCGACGATGGATCGGAGACCGAAGACCTTCCCGAAGACGTTCGAGAATACCATCGATTTTCGAAAATCGACGGTGGAACCTACGAACGCACCAACGAATTCCTCCGCGATCGGACCTACATTACGGCACGTGAGTGGGCCATAGCCCGTCTCTGTGCGGATTTTCGGACCGAAACCGGCGTCGAGATGACGAAAATCGGTGAAAATCTGCCACATCTGGTTCCATTCATGACGGATACTTACAGCCCCCAGGCGGTCAATCAAGCAAGAGCGAGTTTCGAGGAGAAGGTTCGAAAGGCCGGTGCGACGTTTCTGTACGGTGCGATGTGTGACTTCTTTACCGCCGAGGAACTCGACCACCTAATGTACGAGATTACCGAGGTTGCGAAATTTCTCCTCGAAGTCGAAGGCGTCGAACTCTCCGTCGACGAGGAACTGGAGGCCGAAGATCGAATCTCGAGCGTCATGCGGGAGGTCAGAGAATCCTCGGCTGCGCTCCGACACGACTCGGTTACCTGTCCGAACTGTGGACACGAAACGAACGTGACCGGATCGGAGAACGAGGCCAACGCGACGACCGACGGCGGATCGGACGATTCCGTGGACCGCTAGGTATGGACGTTCCTGCCCGTTCCCTCCGTGAACCGTCCGTGCTGGTAGACAATAGTTCCGCGAAGCATTGTCCACTCGGGAAAGATACCCACGCGGCCGTCGAATGGCGTCCACTCACATTTCGAATGGAGATTCTCTCCGCGAATCGTCGTGGTATTCTCCGTATCGAATAGAACCAGGTCCGCATCCCGGCCCGGTTCAATCTTGCCCTTCGCCGGCAAATCGAAGATTTCGGCGGGATTGGTCGAGGTCACTTCCCGAATCCGCTCGTAATCGAGGGGACCACTCTGGGCCGCTTCGAGTAACAGGGGTAATGCCGTTTCGACGCCGGGAACGCCACTGGGCGCATCCCAGATGCTCGCCTCCTTTTCTTCGCGGGTGTGGGGGGCGTGATCGGTCGCCACAATGTCTATCGTGCCGTCGACGAGGCGATCGAAAAGTCGGCGACGTCGCGTTTCTGAACGCAACGGTGGATTCATTCGTCCATAGGTTCCGAGAGATTCGAGATCCTCGCGAGAGAGAAACAGGTGGTGTGGAGTCGCTTCACACGTCATTCCCCGGTCGGTTGCGATGTCGACGCCCTCCGGCGTGGACGTGTGGGCGATGTGAATCCGGGTATCCATCTCGTGCGCAACGCGACAGGCCCGTTCGATCGCCTCGTACTCGGCCACCGCCGTCCGATAGTCGCTCCAGGCGTCGGCGTCCGTTCTGTCCGTCACCGACTCGTCGAACAGCGTCTCGTCTTCGGCGTGGACCGTCACGGGGACAGATTTCTTTCGGGCGTATTCGAGTGCAGTTTCGAAGAGAGCCGTATCAATTCCCATCTCGCCGGTGGAGTCGGCGAGGAACACCTCCCCGAGTGCGAACAGCGGTTTTTCGAACAAGGAATCGGGATCCCAGTCACCGGTGACACCGCCGTTGATCCCAAAATCGACCGACGACGAGTTCGCGAATCGCTCTTTCATCTCGAAGCCGAATCGGTCGGTGGTCGGCGGATCCGTGTTCGGCTGATCGACGACGGTGGTAACGCCCCCCGCGGCTGCGCTTCGACTCCCGGTCCCCCACGTTTCTTTGTGGCTGGCTCCCGGTTCGCGAAAGTGCACGTGGACATCGATCATTCCGGGAAGGAGCAGCTTTTCGTCGACGTCGAGAATCTCCTCACCGCCTGACTCGAGATCCTCGCCGACGGCCGCGATCGTTTCTTCTTCGACGAGAACGTCGCGGACGCGAGTATCCGCGAGAGTGGCGTTCCGTATCAGCATCACCCAACGTGGAGTGGGCTGTACCGTAAGTTTCGCGGAATAGTCCGGAATATGGGAGACGACGCCGAGGAGAAACGTTACGCCCGTACGTCGGACACATGGACGTCTTCGCCGTTACGACCCTGCAGGAACGTGGTCACGAGGGATTCGATGACGTCGTCCGGGGTCACGCCGGAACCTGCGCCTTCGACGCTACCCACCGTTGACGGGTCGAACGAAACGTCGAGGGCGTCGTACACCGCTTCGAGTACCGTGGCGAGTTCTTCCTCGTCCGTTTCCTTCACAATGACGCAGCCGCCAACGAGTGCCGCATGCCGTCGAACGCGCTGGGCCACGCCGACGATTTTTCCGCCGTTCTGCAGCGAGTGGTCGCCCGGACAGAAGGCTTCAGCCGGCTCGCCACTCCGTACTGGAACGTGTAGCGATCGAAGCGCCCGTTCGACGAGTCCAATGACGCGATCATATCGCGACCGAACGCCACCGGTACCATTGACGGGAATCGCGTAGGCGAAGGCCACTGTCTGGCCAGTGTAAGCGACTGCGCGACCACCGACCTGCCGCTCGACAGGAGTGTAGTCATGTTTGCGAGCCGCTGTCCGGGCGGCGTCGTATCCCTCGCTCGATGCGTCGCGCCGACCAAACGCGACGAGACGAGGTGGCCGCCAGGCACGAAACGCTGGCTCGTCGCGATCTTCGACGTATCCCAAGAGTGCCTCTGTCACCTCCCGATCGGCTTCCGGATCCGGTCTCCGTCCACGAACGACTCGCATACTGGACATTAGGAAGTCGGACGTGAAGTGTCATGCGGAGCGAATCGACGCCGCTATCGGACAGGAACGACTCGGTCCGCTCGATGGTCGTCCGCCTTACCGAGGAGCTACTCGGGAGATACGAGCGATTTACCCTCTACAACTCCCCATATCCTGCCCACACAGAGGGTCGGGCAATCGACCTTTATCCGGGCGAGCCGGTGGCCAGATCACCTGTCGAGGGGGAAGTGATGGCGACTCGAACCGTTCGCTGCCCTCGGAAACCCTTCGCTCGCGAAGAAGATTATCTGATTCTGATAGATTGCGGCGACACCGTCGCTCGAATCCTTCACGTCGAGCCGCACGTCGAACGAGGGACTGTCGTCTCAGTGGGTGATCCGTTGGGAACGCTCGTTCGGTCGGGGTTCTTCGCGCGGTGGGTGGACAACCATATCCATCTCGGCTTCCGGAATCGAGGACAGCACCTCGAACGTGCGTCGGGTTCACGCCGGCTCGTGCTGAATGTCGACGTCACACCCGTCGAGTGGGATGGAACGGGAGTCGTCGTCGAAACAGGACCGACTCACGTCAGACTGGATTCGCCGAGCTTCGAGGGTAACGGATTCGCTGCCGTGTCGACCGATTGTGGGCTTCCGCTCGATGGAGGGATGCCACATTACGCAGGAGGCGGAATTCTGTCGTCTACGCCCGGAAACACCGTCGTGTCGCTACTCGGATCGCCGATCGGTGAATCCGCTGGTCGTAACCTCAGCTGGCTCGACTTCGCGGTGAAGGCGAACACCAAAGTGGCGACCGGGTTGTCACTCGTTTCGTCCCGTATCGGGTCGGGTTGCACGGTGGTGTTCCACAAGGGACACGACTTCGCCATCGGCGATCGAATCGAGATCGAAATCGAGCCGACGTCCGATCCGATTCGACTGGGTCAGGCCTAGCTGTCGGTGTAAACAGCATTCCGCATCTTCGCCGGACTCCCGCCCCGGCCGCTACGGACGCAGGTTACGTCACACGACGAGTTGGTTCCGATATTGAAGGTAAAGGAACGCATCCAGGAGTCGCCACATCCGGTCGATATCTGCATGATCGGCCGTAACGTGCCCCAGCGTAACGAACAAAGCCTTTACCGACTCGAAGGCATACGATCGGTAAATGGTACTCGACGACCTGGGTAGTTCCCTCCGGGGGACGCTCGAGAAGTTACAGGGAAAAACCCGCCTAAGCGAGGAGGATGTCGAGGACATCGTCAAGGAGATCCAGCGGTCGTTGCTCCAAGCCGACGTCGACGTCTCCCTCGTGATGGACCTCTCGGATTCGATTCGCGAACGTGCACTCGACGAGGAACCACCTGCCGGTACGTCGCCGCGCGATCACGTCCTCAGAATCGTCTACGAGGAGATGGTCGACCTGGTGGGAACGTCGACCGACCTTCCGCTGGAAGAACAGACGATCGTCCTCGCCGGCCTCCAGGGATCGGGGAAGACGACGACGGCCGCAAAGATGGCGTGGTGGTTCTCGAAGAAGGGGCTCCGCCCCGCGGTTATCCAAACCGACACCTTCCGACCGGGAGCCTATGATCAGGCCAAACAGATGGCCGAACGCGCGGAAGTCGACTTTTACGGCGACCCGGATAGCGATGACCCCCTCGAGATAGCGAGGCGGGGGCTCGAGGCGACCGAAGACGCCGACGTTCACATCGTCGACACCGCCGGGAGACACGCACTCGAAGACGATCTCATCGATGAACTCGAGGCCATCGAGGAACTCGTCGATCCCGACCGGAACCTCCTGGTTCTCGATGCCGCCATCGGCCAGGGCGCAAAAGAACAGGCACAGCGATTCGACGATGCAGTAGGAATCGACGGGGTAGCGATTACGAAACTCGACGGGACCGCAAAAGGTGGTGGTGCGCTCGCAGCCGTCGACCAGACCGGGTCGTCCATAGCCTTCCTCGGAACCGGAGAGGAAGTCCAGGACATCGAGCGGTTCGAGCCCTCCGGATTTATCTCCCGGCTACTCGGGATGGGGGACCTCAAGCAACTCGCCGAACGGGTCGAGCGCGCGATGGAGGAAACCCAATCCGTCGAGGAAGACTGGAACCCGGAAGACCTGATGAAGGGCGAGTTTACCCTGCGGGATATGCGAAAACAGATGAACGCGATGAATCGGATGGGTCCCCTCGATCAGGTCCTGGACATGATCCCTGGCCTAGGTGGCGGGATTAAGGACCAGCTTCCCGACGACGCGATGGACGTGACGCAGGACCGGCTCCGGGATTTCGAAGTGATCATGGATTCGATGACGGATGACGAACTTGAAAATCCCCGTTCCATCGGGCAACAACGCGTCGAACGAATCGCCCGCGGCTCCGGCACGGACGAGGACACTGTCAGAGAACTCCTCGAACAGCACAAGATGATGTCGCGCATGATGAAACAGATGCAGGGGATGGGCGATGGCGACATGCAGCGCATGATGAAACAGATGCAACAGGGCGGTGGGGGCGGCCTCGGTGGCATGGGTCCGTTCGGTGACTGAGAGTCATACAGAACGCAACCCGACCGTTCTACCGGGGCGTGTCGAAACCGAACGCTCGGTGTTGAAAAATAATCTACGCCGGGGCGACGTCAGGCTTCTGCAGTCGCTTCTTTAGTGTCTTCCTCGAGGTCTTCGAGCGCCTGGACGACCATCGATCGATACCGATCGAGATCCGGTTCGTACTCCGACGCTGCCATCCCTGCGTACTCGTCGGTTTCGTCGTAGGCTTCGATGCGGTCGAGGGTCAGATCGGCAGTCTCGACGACCCATCGATTCCGGGTATCGGCGTCGACGATGGTAATGGACTCGGGTCGAAGCGACACGTTGATGTCACCTTCGTCGGTTTCGTACGTTCTCGGTTTGCCGACAACGGCGACATAGGCGGGCGGCTCAATCTCGCGGAGCATCGCTGACGCGTCGGGCTGGTACTGGCCCGCGTACGCAAAGAACGTCCCGGTGGGGTCGACGATCCGACCTCGCCAGTATTCGGATTCATCGCCGACGTCCTCCGTTTCGGTAAGCGTGCCAACGACGAAGACTCGATTTGCCCGTTCGCCGGTTGGAAGCAGCGAATAGACCGGTGCCCGCTCGTCATCCGATTCTTTGAACGTGTACGATGCATCGTTGAACTCGGCCGCAAAGACGCGTCGTGCGACTTCTCGTGTAGGTGCGGAACTCATTGGACGGATCTCGCTTTGATCAGCACGGCTTCGTGATCGATCGTTCCCGCTACGGTTTCGACATCGTCGGCCAGGACATATCGGCCATACCTCGGCCCAGAGACGCAGTAGTACTGGCCGAGTACCTGTTGGCTCATCTCGTCTTCGACGACCTCGGTGTCGAGCGCATCCATCGCCATGTCCTGAGCTTCTGACAGGGTGATGCCTGTCAACGACTCGGTAGCCTCCTGATCAAAAATGACCTCGTGGACCTCCTCGCCGTCGTCGAGCACCCCTTTGATCCTGAGGTCGAACTCGCCGTCGACCTCGCCGTGTTCGGAACATCGACCGTTCTGGAGGACCCTGGTGCAGTCCTCTTCTGGACACCGTTTGATCAGTCCCGATCCGGACTGGATGTCGACCAGTGCTCCCTCGATTTCAATGGTGTCGTCACCGACCTCAATGTCCTCATCGAGCGCTTCGATGGTGGTGGTGCTGTTCAGTTTAATCGAATATCGGCCTTGGTATTCGTCAGTCACCACGTTTTCGAGGCGATAAACGCCGTCTTCGTCGAGTTCGGGGAGATCGGATTTCGCCCATTTTGTGAACTTTACGGTCCCGGTTTCATCTCCGACGAGTCCGACCTGGGCAACCGAATCGGATCGCGACTCCCAGAGGTCGACGACCTTGACGCGGACGTCGAGCCATTCCTCCGGGGCGTCGATGTCCGCGACGGTAGCCTCTCGAGTCGAGCCGCCAGCGAGTTCGTCCCGCTCCATGCCCGCATCATCGAGATACGACGATACGACGCTTCGGCGAGCCTCGTCGACCGGAACGCTGTAGTCGGTGACGAGCGTCTCCAGGCGAGATTCGACTTCGTCAACGCTCAGCTCAAGGGAATCGGAAAACTGTTCGTGAATATCGACCGCTTGCTGTCGAAGGTCCGTCATGGTAGTCGTCTCCGCGTGGTTTTCAATGGAGACGTACGGTTGTTGGTCCCCAATGGTATAAAAATCGACGGTGGGAGAGTGAAAGTGAAATCGATACCCCACTGTCGCCCCGTGGCCGATGCTCATTTGTGGACGGCCATGATAGAACGACCGTGAGCAATCGCCGTCGATTACGCCGCCTCCTGGAGACCACGTTTCGGTCGGCGGGCAGACAGTACGAGGAGGCCCGGCAGGCCTACGGGGCCGCAAAGAGAACGACGCGATCACACCTTCCGACTGATCAGTCCGGAAGGGCCAGGATCGTCTGTCGACGGCATGCCGAAAAGGTGGCCGTAAACATCGACGATGCCGGCAGACCGCCATGTTACGACCCCGACCACCCCGACTGTCGCGGATGTATTGAGGATATCGAGGAAGGGTACATCGAAACCTGGTGATAGGACCTGGACGGAACCTGGGTGTGATTCCACCGGACTACAGACGAGGGAGTGGCTTCACCGGATTACGCTCGAGAGAGTTGCTCGATCGAACTACGGTGCCTGAAACGTCCTATCCGCTACCCCGATCCAGTATAATTCAACGCGGGACCGCGGTCATCGGACTCGAACCGTCCCGTCGGCACTCACGCTGACTGTTATCTCTCGGCGGACATCGCGACCGATAACCGCATCACCCGCCTCGTCGCTAATCAGCTTCATAAGTTCGGGTGCGGTTTTTGCGACTTTTACGTCGGAGTCGTCACACTCGGAATACACCCGATCGGGAACGTCGTAGAGGTCCGTCTGGGCATCTACCGTCAACGTGACCGGGGCAGCGAGGGCTTCGGCGAACTCCACGGTTTCGGTGGCCTTCGAAACGTTCCTGCGGGCGCTGGCTTCCACGCTCGAGACGTTCGCACGCGAGGTTCCGAGATGGTCTGCGATGTCTGCCTGTGGAACGTCACGCTCCCGGAGTGCGAGGACCTCAGCCTGTCGCCGCGTCAGAACGCTCTCTTCGGCGTCGAATCCTGCCCGCTCGAGCAGTTCGTCGACGTCGGGAAGGGTCACTTGCCCCAGAAGTTTTCGCGACTTCCCAGCCGCTCACGGTCCAGTGCCCGCTTTCGTTTCGCCGTCGGTGAATCGCCTTCCGCCTCGGTCTCGGTTGGACTGTCCGTATCGACCGTGGCCGGTTCCTCGTCGTCTTCGTCTTCGTCTTCGTCTTCCATCGGAAGTCGCTCGACCTCCTCGGCCTGTGCGTGATTCGAATAGACCTTCGTGATCCGGACCTTCGCGCGAGCGTCCGGAAGAATACCGTCGACCATGACGATGAACCCGTCGTCCGTCCGACCGACACCTGCCCCAGATTCGTGGATGTCGGTCACCTCGACGACGATTTCCTCACCAGGTTTGACCGGCTGTCGTTTCAGATCGCGAATGGGCTGACTGTAATGATTGCACCATTCGGCACCACCCCGGTCGCCGTAGTGTTGACATCCCATTCCCTCGATGCGTTCCGAGAAACTGGGGCATTCGTCCGCCAGTGGACAGTCCGGCATAGGGTTCACTTGCTGCCGGTTCGATTAAACGCTTGCGGGTTCCAAACGAACGGACGAACTTCGTACCGAACAATGGGAAGTGAAGTTTTTGAGGAACTTGATGGCAAATCTCGCGGGCAAAATATCGGGGGCGGAATCTTGTGGCGAAATGTTGGTGCAATATGTCCAGGGCGAAATTTCACGGGGCGGAGATTCGCGGGAAAGGATCCACAAAGAGATAGTCCAGATCGAACCGTGAGCCGTTCGGATCTGTTACGACGCGTCCTGGTACACTGACTCGATTCGGTCTGCGAAATTCGATTCGATGGTCCTGCGCCGCTTTTTCAACGTGGGAGTCAACTCCTCTTTTTCGACGCTAAGCGCACGCTCGATGAGGACGAACTGCTTTACCGTCTCGTAGTCCGCAAGGCCGTCGTTTGCCGATTCGATTTCTGCCTTGATCAGGCCATGAACGTCGGGGTGATCGATGAGTTCTCGTGGGACGGCCATCGCCCCATCGTCGTCATGCACCACAGCCGATTCGTCGTATTCGATACCCTCTTGATCTGCGAAGGCAAGAATCTGGTCGAAGTTCGGTTGGACGAGTGCGCTGACGAATTTTCGACCGTCGGCGATTACCATCGTTTCCTCGACGTATTCGCTCCGTCGGATCGCAGTTTCGATGGGATTCGGATACACATTCTTTCCGGTATCCATGACGGCCATCCGTTTCTTTCGGTCGACAATTTTCAAGTATTCGCCATCCCACTCCCCGATGTCGCCCGTCCGGTACCATATGCCGTGGTCCTCAGACCCTTCGATGAGGGTGTCGGCCGTCTTTTCGGGGAGGTTCCAGTATCCCGCCATGACGTGAGGGCCCTGAATGAGAACCTCACCATCTGCGTCGAGTTTCACTGCAGTTCCTGGCAGCGGCTTGCCGACGGTGCCAGCTCGAAACTCTTCCGGTCGGTTGAAAGTCGCCCCGGCACAAGTTTCTGTGGCCCCGTACCCTTCGAGGAGATCGACACCGAGTCCCCAGAAGAAATACAGAATCTCGGCATCGAGACTTGCGGCTCCAGTAATGGCGAACTCGATGTTCGTCATCCCGAACTCCTCTCTGAGTTTCGAATATACCATCCGATCCGCGAATCGGCGCTTCAACTCGAGCGACGGGGTCACGGCGTTGCGTTCTTTCGCCTTCCCGTACGTTTTCGCCACGTCGATCGACCAACGGAGCAGCGACTCCTTGACCCCACTCATTTCAGTTAGCTGATCCTGGACGCCATCGTACATCCGGCGGTACACGCGGGGTACGGTGGCGAACATTTCCGGCTCAGTGGCCTTGAGATCCTCTACAAGCGTGTCGACGTCTATAAATACGGGCGCATGCCCCTGGTTCCAGAGATTGTAATTCGTGAGGCGCTGATAGGCGTGTGAGAGGGGAAGAAAACACGTTCCTTTTGCACCCGGATCCAGCTGCGGGACGACCTCCTCGAGCATGGCGAGCTGGAAACGGAAGTTACCATGGGTCAATTTGACACCTTTCGGATCCCCGGTCGTTCCGCTCGTATACAATTGCGACGCAACGTCGTCCATCTCCCGATCAAGTCCGGGCGTCCCTTCGAGGTCACCGGTCGGGAGTTCGGCGACGTCGATGACCTCGTCGACCACGGCCTGGATTTTATCTTCGACCGGTACTGTTTCCGATACCAAGACGTCGGCCCCAGCGTCTTCGATCACGTAGGACGCTTGCGACGGACTGAACGTTGGATAGACGGGGACGAGTGCGACACCAGTGATGAGCGTCGCAAGATCGACTACCGACCATTCGTATCGCGTCCCGGATCGAATTGCGAGTCGATCACCAGGTTCCAACCCGAGGCTAACGAGACCGCCGGCGACCAACCTGGCCTCGTCGTATAGCTCCTCGTACGTCACAGAGACGTACCGGCCATTATCCCTGAAGTGTGCGGCGGGAAGTTCTGCATACTCTCGAACCCGATCGTCGAGCCATTGTGCCAGTGGCTCGTTCGGTACGTCCAAGGGCGATCCCTCGCGTACGTCCGATTCAATCGATTCGCCAGCCGACGTTTCTATTGCCATGGTATATCACACCGTACTGTCGGGTCGGTTTACGGCCTTATAATTGTAGACGGTGTTTTATCGGTTCGAACCGCGAAATCGTGGGTTAATACATCGAGTCTTTGCAAATCCCCTGAAAAGCCTGTACACCCCAGCCACGACAAACAGTTTAACGATGGGAGGGCGCATCGATGTCGGTATGTCCGATCTCCCCGACGACTTCGACTGTACCGTCACGAACTGGGAGTACATTTACGGTCTTTGTCGGAACGTCTCCGAGCAGGTAAAGTCGACGTCCTTCCAACCCGAGATGGTCGTGGCACTCGCTCGGGGCGGGTGGTTTGCCGGCCGCTGTCTCTGTGATTTTCTCGGCCTCGACGACCTGACGAGCCTGAAGATGGAACACTACGTCGGCACGGCCAAAAAGGCAGACGAACCGCAGGTCCGGTATCCGATGCCGGAAGGAAGCGTAGAGGGCAAAGACGTGCTGGTCATCGACGACATCGCTGACACGGGGGGCTCTATTAGGCGGGCTCACGAGTACGTCACCGACCGGGAACCGGGGACCGTTCGAACTGCCACGCTACAGCTCCTGGGTACGAGCGAGTTCGAACCGGATTACGTTGGGGAACGGCTGGAGACCTGGACCTGGGTGGTCTATCCCTGGAACTTCATCGAAGATATGATCGACCTCATCGACGGCGTGATGGATCGAGCCGACCAGGAGACGTTTTCGAAGAGCGACATCCGCCACTACCTTGCGACATACCACGACGTCCAGCGAATCGAAATGGAGATCGCACAGCCGAATCGTCTGGATGAAGTGCTCGAAGAGATGCGTCGCCGAGGCGTCCTCGAACAGCACGAATCCGACCGGTGGAAACAGGTGTAGTGTGGCGATTTCATACTCAGAGGGACGACCGTGAGTGAACAACAAGACGAAGCCATTCTGACCGCGCTCGAACGGAGTTTCGCCCTGAAAGACGTTCGACGGACAGGGTGGCAGTTGCGAAACGTCGAGGATCCGGAAACGGTGGCCGGCCACTCCTGGGGCGTCGCCATGCTGGTATTCCTGTTCGCACCCGACCACATCGACCGGGATCGAACCATTCGCATGGCGCTCATTCACGATGTCGCGGAGGCCGTCGTGGGGGATTACCCAACCCGGGCAGACCCAGCAGACGAACCCATCGATCCAGCAGAGAAAGACAGGCTCGAACGACATGCACTCGGAGACGAACTGGACGGACTGGATCCCGAGACGATAACCCTGTGGGAGGAATACGCGGCCCGCGATTCGAAAGAGGCTCAATTTTGCAAAGACATGGATCTCATCGATACGTGTCTACAGGCACTCCTCTATCTGCGTACTGCTCGATATTATCCCGACGCTGGAGAAGAGACGTCATATGATCACCTGGACGAATTCTTTGCGACGAGCGAACCTCGGCTGTCGACCGAGAGAGGAGTCAAACTCTTCGAACTTATTCGAACCCATTACGAGGAAGTGAAAGCCAACCCCGGTTGGTAGGTTCGCGGTACTCGTTACCGATTACGGCCGTCTTCGCGGACGTACAGCAATGCATTCACGAACTCCGTTGAATCGACGCGGTCTTGGGTCTCGTCGAGTCGTTCTCGAATTCGAGCGGGGGTTGGGGACATGATATGGTAACATATAGCACGATGCCAAGATAAATGTACCGGTAGGGCCAGGGAATCCGAATTTACGGAAGGAGGTGGTTAGAAGTCTTAGGGATAGAACGATCAATCGTCTGCAGGTGCCGGCTCCAATTCGGCGACCGCGGCCGGATCCCGTATCCAGAGGTCGCCGAAAAACTCGTCCTGGTGAAGTTGAATCCGTCCGCGGTGAGCCAAAAAGAGCAGGCCGAGGAAGGTGTTTACCACGGATCCCCCGGCTTCTGGTATTTCGGCAAAGAGGACTTCGGCTCGACCTGCGTCGTAGTGGGTCTGTAACGTCAGATACACCTGGTTGATGACGTCTTCCATCTGTTCGTCGTGGGCCGTACCAGTGACGTCGTCGGCGGTCGGTTCGTCGTCCATCCGGAAGTCGTCATCCGTGTGGTAGTCGAGTGTCTGGGTCCCCCGGGCAAAACCCGACGGGGATTCTGAGGTGTCGTACGTCCTCGAAGCTTTCCAGAAGTTCTCGCGCTCGCGCTCGCGTAAATCCCTAACGAGCCCGTCGAGCGTCTCCGGCATGCCACGGGCTCGCTTGCGCTCGATCCGACGGTCCATCTCGTGTTCCAGCGCGGTGATAGGATCGGCTGCAGGAGGTGCGTCGCCCTCCTGTAGGTCCCACGGCTCAGGGTCCGGTTCTTCGCCCGGTTCGTCCGGCGCGAGCATGACATCACTTTTCATCCGAACGAGGACCGAGGCATAGAAGAGTGCACGACCACCAGTCCGGAGATCTGCGTCGTCGAGTCGTTCGAGGAACTTGTCAGTGACCCGTACGACGTCGATGTCCCAGGGATCGATCTCGCCGTCGTCTGCGAGCTGAACGAGGAGTTCGACGGGTTCGATTTCCTCGTCGTCGTCCGCCCCTCCCGACCGATCCACCTCGATTCCCAGGACGGTTTCTTCCGCCGACTCGTCGTCCACATCCGTGGCGGCATCGTCGATGCGGTGATCGTCACCACCTCGATTCGTCGTGTCGTCTCTCGAAGAAATATATAAGGGAAGATCATCGTCCGAGTCGCCATTCCCGGTGATTTTGGGATCAGTCATCGGCAACCATCCCCCGCTGAGAGAGTTCGATTCCGGTCACCGCAGAGACGTTGTTCTCCTGCATCGTCACCCCGATTGCCCGTTCGGACCGCTCGAGAAGCGCCGCACGGTGTGAGACGACGACGAACTGGGCGTTGCCCGCGAGGTCGTCGACCATCTCGCCGACCATCTCGGCGTTGGCCGCATCCAGGAAGGCATCGACCTCGTCGAGTGCGTAAAACGGCGCCGGGTTGTATCGCTGGATGGCAAAGATAAACGCGAGCGCAGTGAGCGACTTTTCGCCGCCACTCATCGCATCGAGCCGCTGGACGGGTTTGTCACCCGGCTGGGCCCGCATCGTCAGGCCACCCTCGAAGGGGTCGTCCGGATCTTCGAGAACCAGGCTCCCAGATCCGTCGGAGAGTCGCGCGAAGATGTCCTCGAACTGCTCGTTGATTCCCTCGAACGCTTCCATAAATGTCTCTCTCTTGCGAGATTCGTACGACTCGATCCGATCGCGAATCGCGTCGGCTTCCTCGGTGAGGGTCTCACGTTTGTCCTCCAGATCCTCGAGGTCGTCAGAAACGCGGTCGTATTCGTCGATCGCGAGCATGTTCACCGGTTCGAGCGCTTCCATTTCCGCCTGGATGCGGTCGATTTCCGACTGAACCGTTTCGTGATCCGGAATCTCCTCCGGATCGTACTCGCCAACTGCGGCCTCGAGTTCGTCGATCTCCCACTCGAGCCGCTCGATCGTTTCCCGAAGCTCCTCGATCGAAGATTCCACCGTCGTCACGGCCTCGCGTTGCTCGTTTCGAGACCGTTCAGCGTCCGCGAGTTCGGCCTTCAGCTCCCTTCGTTCGGCCTTGAGATCCGCGAGTTCCTCCTCCAGCTCTTCTACGGCCGCTTCCTTTTCAGCGAGACGTTCCTGTTCCGTCTCGATGTCGTCTTTGAGGTCGTGGATAGTTTCTTCGGCGGCGGCCTTCCGATTCTGGGCGGTTTCGATGTCGTCGTGGAGCGATTCGATTGCCTCCTCGGCGTACTGTTTTTCGAGTTCCAGTTCGTTGAGGTCACCGTCGATGTCGTCCATTCGCCCTTCGAGTTCGTCGATTTCCTCGCGGATACGCTCTGCCTCGGCGGTCAGCTCTGGGATTTCTGAATCCTGGAGTTCCGATTCGAGTTTCGCAACCTCCCCTTCCGTGGCGTCGATTTCGGCCTCGATCGAATCGATGATTTCGTCGATCGTCTCTATCTCTGCAGCGATCTCTTCTCGCTGATCCTTGATCTCGTCGAGGTCATTCTCGAGTTGCTCGATGCGTTCGAGGACGTCTTCGCGTTCCGACTCGATCGACTCGAGGTCCCGCCGGACGTCCCGGACCGAGTCGTTTGCCTCCGATTGTCGGTCGCGTGCGTCGTCCAGACGATCCTCCACATCGTGGACCTGTTCGCGCAACGCCCGTTTTTCGTCTTCGAGTTCAGCAATCTGCTCTGCAACCCGTTCGAGCTGTCCTTTCCCGCTTTTCGTAAAGGAATATCTCGATCCGGAAGATGAACCCCCGGTCATCGCCCCGGACTTTGCCACGAGATCCCCATCGAGTGTGACCAGCCTGAAGTCGCCCATTAGGTCGCGGGCGGTTTCCATGTCCTCGACCACAAGTGTATCGCCGAGGACGTACGAGAAAACATCGGCATAGGTCGAATCGAAGTCAACGAGGTTGTACGCAAAGTCCACGACGCCCGGCACGTTCGGAGCCGACGGGAGCGATCGCGATTGCATCTTCGTAAGCGGGAGGAATGTCGCCCGACCCGCATTTCGAGATTTGAGGTGTTCGATACACCGCTGACCGACGCCGTCATCGTCGACGACCACGTTCGCCAACCGGCCGCCGGCTGCCGTCTCGCACGCGGTCGCATACTGCGAATCAACCCCTCCGAGCTGTCCGACCGTGCCGTGGATACCACCGAGATCGGAGTTGAGAATCGTCGTTACGGACCGGCCATAGGACGTATCTCCGTTCTCGCCTGCTCGTGCTTCTAGTTCAGCGTATTCCTGTTGTTTCGCGGATAGCTTTTCGTCGATATCCGCGAGTTCCATCTGCAACGACGACTTTTTTTCTTTGAGGTCGGTGACGACCTCGGCGATCGTCTCACGGTTCGCTTCGGCGCGTTCGAGTTCGTTCTCGAGATCCGAAATCTCCGCCTCAAGTTCGGGGAGTTTCGATTCGGCAGCCTCAATTTCGTCTTCGAGTTCCCTTTTTTCGCGCGACCGTCGCCTAGCCGAATCGAGAAGTCGGTCCTTCTCCCGTTGCGTTTCGTTCCGTTCGTCGCGTAGCTCCTGGAGAGTGTCGCGTTCGTCGGTCAGCGCTTCCCGTATCTCCTCGTATTCGGTGTCGACCGACTCGATCTCGGTTTCGACGGCGTCGAGTTCGGATTCCTTCTCCTGTACCTCGGCTTTCAGTGACGATTTTTCGACCTTTTTGTTCCTGATATCCGCTTCCAGATCCGAGACGGTCTCCTGTTTCCGATCAACCTGAACAAACGCCTGCCTACGTGTGTTTTCCGCCGCTTCGATCCGTTCTTCTTCGGCCGCCACTCGATCCTCGATACGAGAGATTTCACCCTTGACTTCCTCGATCTCGCGTTTGATCTCAAGCTGTTCGTCCTCGCCCTTCCGTTCAATTTCCGCGTTGAGGTCTTCGAGATCCTCTTCGAGGCGGGTAACCCGTCCCTGTCGTTCATCTAGTTCGCGTTCGAGCGAGGAGAGTTCTTCTTGTAGTTCCTCAAGCTTCGTCTGGGACTCGTCAAGTTCGACGCGTTTGTCCTCGAGTTCGGCCGCCTTCAGGTAGCCCTCGTACTCATTCTTTTCGTCCCGAAGTGCCTGATACTTCAGCGCCGTTTCGCGTTCGTCCTCGAGCTGCTCGAGCCGATCCCGTTTCTCCTCGATCCGTAGCGTTGCTTCGTCCACGCGTTCCTGAACGGTTTCGAGTTCCGCGAGCGCGTCCGCCTTCTTGGCGTCGAACTGGGCGACTCCGGCAATTTCGTCGACGATTTCGCGACGTGAACGGGGAGTCATGGCGATGATTTCGGTGACGTCACCCTGCATGACGACGTTGTATCCCTCGGGCGTAACGCCCGCCTGCGAAAGGAGGTCACGAATGTCAGAGAGGTTCACCGATCGTTCGTTCAGGTAAAAATACGAATAGTAGGTGTCCTCGTCGGTCTGTTTGACCCGTCGCCGGACGGTAATCTCCTCGACATCACCGACCTTTTCGGAACCCGCGGCGCTGACGACTTGCTCGCGCGAAAGGGTTCCGTCACTGTTGTCCAAGACAACCTCAACGCTCGCTTCGCGTTCGCCAGCAAAATCACCGGCTTCGTCGTCGTGGCCGGGGTTGTAGATCAGATCGGTGAGTTTCTCCGCTCGTATCCCCGACGTGCGTGCGAGCCCGAGCGCGAAGAGTATCGAATCGATGATGTTGGATTTTCCAGATCCGTTGGGACCGCTTATCGTCGTAAAGTCCTCGTAAAACGGGATGTGCGTCTTCCGACCGAAGCTCTTGAAGTTGTCCAGGACGAGCGCTTTGATATGCATGGGGTGCTCGTGGCCCGCTCACGCGACGATGATATCGTCACCCGAGTCGGCGTTATCCTCTCCCTCGACCTCCTTGGTGTTAACGGCATCGGCACTCGCTGTGGTCGCCCCCTCCGTTTCTCCGGTATCCGGCGTTTCAGTCGGAGGATTCGTTGGTAAATCCGGTCGTACGCCGACCTCTTCTTCAATCGCGTAGAGACGCTCTTTCGATTCGACCAGTTCGTCCGTCAATCCCTCGACGGTGGCCTCAAGTGCCCGAACTTTATTCTCGAGCTCTTCGACGCGGTTACCAGTCATACGCAAAACAGGCGTGCCCGAACTCATAAAGGTGTGTCAGACATTACATAGATTATTGACACCTTATTTAAGAAGTCTGACTGGAGTCGATCCGCAAAGCACCCCCATGTCAATGGTTTTGCCAGAGTAGTCTTCTGTCGGAGACTTATCTTTATTTGCGCCATCGCGGTCGCGATGATATCCATTCTTCGGGGTTAGTCACTGCGTCCGTGCCATCCTTTCTTCACTTCGTACCCTCGTCCGTGCCATCCTTTCTTCACTTCGTACCCTCGTCCGTGCCATCCTTTCTTCA
>JBKGZK010000028.1:0-25989 GCA_046545615.1 Natronomonas sp. | reverse complement strand
GGGTGTTCGTCATCCGGTTTACCGCGATGATTCACGATACTTTGATTTCGAGTAAGCCACCGTCATATATCGGTATGGAGTACGTGTCGGTTGCGTCCTCTTTTCCCTGTATGCTCGACCGCGCACGGCACCGAGATAGGAATTCGCATCCAATCCCCGCAACTGGGAGACAGGACACGCCCATGAGACGGGATTACAGCCAGACACCACTTGTCGTCACGTGGGAAGTTTCACAGGCATGCGAGTTGATGTGCGACCACTGCAGGGCCGATGCAAACCCCGATCGAGATCCGAACGAACTGACCACCGAGGAGGGAAAAGCCCTGTTCGATCAGGTAACCGAGTTCGGGTCGCCCTCCCCGATCGTCGTTCTCTCCGGTGGGGACCCGCTCGAACGACCCGACCTGTACGAACTTCTCGAATATGCCGACGCCATCGAATTGCCGACGGCGGTGACGCCCGCTCCGACATCGTCGTTGACTGATTCGGTCCTCGATCGCCTCGTGGATGTCGGCGTCCGTCGGATCGCACTTTCGCTCGATGGAGCCACGCCCGAGCGACACGACGCCTTCCGCGGCGAGACGGGCTCCTTCGATACGATTCGTCGAGCCGCCGAACACGCACGCGATATCGGGCTTTCGATCCAGATCAACACGACCGTCACGGGGACGACCGTCGATGACTTGCCGAAGATTGCGAATCTGGTGGAATCGTTTGACGCGGCGATGTGGGAGGTGTTCTTCCTAGTGCCGATCGGTCGCGGCAGCGAACTCGAACAACTCACTCCAAAGGAAGCCGAACGAACCCTGGAGTGGCTGTATCGATGCGGTCGAACCACCGACTTCCGTCTCATCACCGTCGAAGCACCGCGATATCGCCGTGTGGCAAAACGGGTCGAGTCCGAGGAGAGGGGCGAGACGCCCACGGTGGGTTCGACCGGCGACGGAAACGGATTCGTATTCGTGAGCCACACCGGGTCGGTGTATCCATCGGGGTTTCTCCCGCTCGAAGCAGGCAGAATACCGGAATCGGATCTCGTCGATGTCTATCGGAATTCGGCGCTGTTCCGGTTGCTCCGCGATCCCGATGGTTTCGCAGGCCCGTGTGGGTCCTGTCCCCACCGATCGTTTTGCGGGGGCTCGCGGGCCCGCGCATTTGCCGCGATCGGAGATCCATTCGGGAGCGATCCGCTCTGCGTTCGGGCGGCTCGAGGGCTCCCTGCCAACGATTGACCGGCTACCGGACGAGTCACCGGTTGATCGAATTACCCCGCGATCGAGTCCTTGATAGTCGAGTACTCTTTCGGTCAAATGACCTTTTGGACGATTGCCTTTTTATACGCTCGCGTGAATCGACTCGTATGTCCGACCGGACTGCGGCTCGCTCGCGAGAGACGGCCGAGACGACGGTTGAGGTCACCGTGGATCTCGACGGCGACGGCGACGCGACCGTCGACACCGGAATCGGCTTCTTCGACCACATGCTCGAAGCGGTCGCAAAACACGGCCTCTTCGACCTGACCGCCCGGTGTAATGGCGACCTCGAGATCGACGACCACCACACCGTCGAGGACGTCGCGATCACGCTCGGGGCTGCCGTCCAGGAGGCGCTCGGCGACAAACGAGGCATCCGACGCTACGCCGACCGTCGAGTTCCCCTCGACGAGGCGGTCGCGTCCGTCGTCCTCGACGTCTCCGGCCGCCCCCGATTCTACTTCGATGGCGAATTCTCACAGGATACGGTCGGGGAGATGACGAGCGACATGGCCCGACACTTCGTCGAATCGTTCGCGACGAACGCCGAGCTGACGGTCCACGCCACCGTCGCGGGGGAGAACGCTCACCACGAGGTGGAAGCGCTGTTCAAGGCGCTCGCCAGAGCACTCGACGACGCGACGCGAATCGACGATCGTCGTAGCGACGCCCCATCGACCAAGGAAACCCTGTGAACCCCCTCGGCATGTTGCGCCTGTAGATCGAGTGTCTTCGGCTTGGAAACGTCGATCCTTCGCAGAGCGTGCTTCGGCTTCCAGAGCCTCGATCACTCCTCGATACCGAAATAGACGGCCAACGAGAGGAAGTATACGATCATGAAGGTGAGGAACCCGCCTGTCAGAGCGAACAGCGTGACTCGATCTAGTGTCAGCGACGGAACGAGGGCGAGCGCGACGATGGCGACGACGTACACTGCGATCGTGAAAATCCCCGCGACGACGTATCCGTTCACCTCACGGCCGAAAACACGCATCCTGGTAGTGCCTGCGGTAGCCATAACGAAAACGCTGTCCGTCTCCTCTCGAACCGCTGTCCGCCTCCCGCCGAACCGTTGTCCACCCCACCGTCCGATGCAGTCAGCGTTCCGACATCCCTTCGATGAAACACGTTCGAGGCACAATCACACGCGCACGACGCCGTATTTCGACGGGCTTATCATTCCCGCCAGACAATTATCTGGGGAATGAGCAGCCCAGAACTCGACGTGATCGAGTTTCTCTTGACTGCACGTCTCTACACCGAACACACCGAACTCGACGAACGGGATCTTCCACCCCGGTTCCGTCGAGTGTTCTGGGAGGGGGGTACGGTCGAACGTCCTCTGACCACGACTTCGGCGACGGCAGCCGCCGCGACCGGTATCGAACGACCCTGGGATGCGATCTCGGGATTGATGTTTACGGATCGTGACGATTTCTCCGGGAAACTCGATTTCACCGATGACGACATGGCGGAATCCTGGTTCCTCGAACGGATCTCCGTGAATCGACTCGCCGAGAACCCGACGCTCGCTTACGTGTACGAGGACGACTACGAGGACCTCGACTACGAACAGGTTCGCAATGCGAACCGGCCAATTCATGCGGATCGCGTCTGGATCGACTCGTTGCTCGAGGAGATGTTCGAGGAGGAAGAAGAGGAGATGCTGGATCTCGTCGACATCCGAGCACCGGAAGAAATCGAGATGACGCTCGAGGATCTCGTCCTCACCGCGGACCAAGAGGACGAGATCGACAAGGTCGTCAAGGCTATCGAACACCGGGACTATCTCGCAGAGATCGGTCTCAGGGAGATCGGAAAGCTCCTGTTCGTGGGCCCGCCCGGTACTGGGAAGACGTCGATCGCCCGCGCGCTCGCCCACCAGCTCGAGTTGCCCTTCGTCGAGGTGAAGCTCTCGATGATCACCTCCCAGTATCTCGGGGAGACGGCCAAAAATGTCGACAAGACGTTCGAGGTCGCAAAGCGCCTTTCGCCGTGTATTCTGTTCATGGACGAGTTTGACTTCGTCGCCAAGACTCGGTCTTCGGACGAACACGCGGCGATCAAGCGAGCGGTGAACACGCTGCTCAAAAGCATCGACGAGATCAGCCTGATCTCCGACGACGTCCTCCTGATCGGTGCGACGAACCACCCCGACCAGCTGGACGCTGCGGCGTGGCGTCGCTTCGACGAGATCGTTAACTTCCCGAAACCGGATCGGGATATGCGATCCGACATCCTTCAGGTCGTCACCCGGCGGATGGACATCGAGGAGTTCGATCCCGATGCGATCTCCGACATGACTGAGGGACTGACAGGGAGCGACCTCCGACTCGTCCTGCGGGAGGCCGTGCTCAACGCGCTGACCGAGGAGCGACGGACTCTCACCCAGGGGGATCTCGTGCTGGCCGTCGAGGACTTCGAGGAGCGGGACAACCTCAAGAATATGGATGACTTCGACAACTGGGACGAATCCCACCTCCCGGGGGATGCGGACGAAGGGGAGGACTCGTCCAACGACGATCATTCGCACGATCACGGCGACCACTCGCACGATCACGACGGTCACGACCACCCACACGACCACGGCAACTCCTCAAATACCACTGCCGAGGTCGAGACCGCCTCCGAGTGAAATCGCGGGCCACCCTCGAATCGAGTAAACCACGGGCTGCCCTCGCTCGGAGTCGGGACGTTTGTCTGGTTCGCGATCCCCTTCACGTAAAGAGCTTTAATACCCACCCTTCGGTACTGACAGGAGCGCATGGAGGTCACACTGCTGGGGACCGGGGATACGACGGGAACGCCGACACCCAACTGTGGGTGTGAGACGTGCGAGAGCGCCCGCGAACGAGGTGTCGAGCGAACACGGTTTTCTGTACATGTTCACAACGAGCGGACCGGGCAGTCGTTGCTCGTCGACGCCAGTCCAGACTTCCGACAGCAGTTTCTGACCCACGATGTCGACCTCCCCGACGCGATCGTGGTCACGCACATACACTTCGATCACCTCGACGGGCTGGGCAATGCCTACCGACTGCTAGAAAACGTGGAGGTGTTCGCCGCCGACGAAATCGACCCGTTGACCGGCGAGAGCGTCTCCGGAACGATCGATCGAAAGTACGACTATCTCGATACGATCACCGTCGAAAAACAATCGCCGTACGATCCGTTCCTCGCGAGTGGCTTCGAGGTGACCCTGGTTCGGGTGGAACATCCCCCACTGATCTGTTATGGCCTCCTCATCGAGGATCCCGAAACGAGCGGCACACTGGCCATGACCGGCGATTCGAACTTCGACCTCCCGGACCGATCCCGCGAGGTGCTGACGGGGAGCGATCTCCTGCTCGTCGACGGAATCGTCCCGGCGAGACATGCCGAATTCCACCCCGCTGGTGGCGACCATCATGACGAGGACCGCATCGCCAGGACGTTCGGCCGAAAACACATGACGATTGAGGGCGCCAGGTCGATGGCGACAAAACTCGAGGCCGACGACTATCGAATCGTTCACCTGTCGCACTACATACCGGCCGACCAGGCCTTCGACGACGACATGGCAGTCGACGGTCAGCGATTCGAACTGTAAAATAGTGGTACGGGTCGCCTGCACTCGACCGGCGAGAGTTCGATTAGCCGGTATTGGTCATTCCGCCGTCGATCACGAGTGACTCCCCGTTCACGTACGAACTCATGTCGCTTGCGAGATACAATGCGGCGTCTGCGACTTCTTCGGGGGCCCCGAAGCGCCGACTCGGAATCGATTCGAGGTATGCCTCGCCTTCGGCCGTGCCAACGATCGGGACGTCGTCCGTCGTCATCATCGTCTCGATAATGCCCGGGTGAATCGCGTTGACACGGATTCCTTTGGGCCCGAGCGCACTCGCGGTTGCGTAGGTCATGAGGCGGACCGCCCCCTTGGACGTACAGTAGCTGACGTACTCACCGGTTCCTTCGAGACCGGCGACGCTTGAGAGGTTGATGATCGATCCGCCGTCCCCGTCGACCATCCGCGATCCGGCCGTCTGTGTCCCGAGGAACACGCCTTTAACGTTAACATCAATCAACTGGTCGAACTCGTCCTCCGTCACCGAGAGGAAATCCTCGCCGCGAAAGATCCCCGCGTTGTTGACCATCACGTCCACGCCGCCGAATTTTTTGGCCGCTTCCATCGCAGACTCGAGGTCCGACTTCTCTGTGACGTCGCAGTGGACGAAGGTCGCTTGTGCGTCTGTTTCCGATTCGACGAGTTCGTGTGTCGGGACGCCACCTTCTCGGGGTTCGTCGACGACGTCGGCCACGACCACGTCTGCGCCATGTTCGGCGAACGTCCGGGCGATGGATCGCCCGTTCCCGCTCATTCCCCCAGTTATAACGGCTACCCGATCGGTTAGCAAGTCTGTCATAGGAGTTACACCAATCATATAATAGGTGCCAAACCGACTTAAATAAGAACCCAGTAACGCGCGGAATTCACCCGGAATCGAACCAATCGAGGGCTGTTTGATCGGTGGCTGTACTCGCCGGGTCGGATATCCAGGGACTGTGACGGGCCCGCACCTCCTCGACCTCGGCATCGGGTGGTGCTGCCGGTTCGAAGCCAGCACACTCCGGCCCACATTCCCGTGCCGGTTCGACGAACCGTCCTTTCCAATCACACGACGGCAACGCGTCGTCGGCGCGAAACGCTGGTCCTTCGGCTCGTACTCGTTCGCAAGCGGGGAGGTTCGTTGGCCGCCAGCCCTTACCATAGGCGCGTTCTGCTAGGCGACGGACGAGCCGTCGCTTTTCGTCAACAGAAACGGGTTCGAAATCGGTCCGCGTCGGACTGGATTTGATGACGGCGATCCCGGGTCGGTCGGTCGTCAGGGGCTTCGGCTCCCGGACGACGTTTCGAGTCCCGGTCTCGGTATCGAACCGCCAGACGCCCACCGCGTCCGGAATGCGATTCAGGTGGGCGCCAGTCACGTACGAGTCGGTGACAAGAACGACCTCGTCGAATAGGCCGAGCGAGACGTCCTTGCGGAGCTGGAGTTCGAGGTCACCGGGTCGACCGAGGTCCGGTTTGTTTTCGAACGCACGGAGGCCGCCGATCCACGACGGATACCGGGCGGTCTGCCTTACGTACCGTCGTCCGTTTCGTCGTTCGGCTTCGAAGAATCCGATCTCGACGGCCCGGTCGACGACCTGCCGTGCGCGCTCGGGCGGGGCATCGAATGCGCGTTTCCAGTACCGGAACCGGCCGACGCCAACGTTACTTTCGATCGCGAGTGACGGGATCGCGTCGCCAGAAAGCGAGAGCCGTTCGTCGAAGGCCGGGCCGGGCAGAACCTCGACCGCGTCGACGATCCGCGAGTGCGTCCCGAGCTGACGCGCAACGATGCCGTCGCTTTCGGCCTCGAGGGCGGCACACACTGCGAGTTCGAAGTCGAACTCACGCACGTCAATTGGGAGGGTCGTTGGAGTAAAAAGGGACTCGGCTTTTGTGTAGGGTATCAGTGAATCGATACTTTTTGAAAACGAACCACGTACGTCGGATCTAAACTCTGCGTCGATCTGGTCGATATTTATCATCTGTCCCGAATGAACTCAAGTCATGGGACGAACCTATTTGAAGGAAGCCAGTGACGCGTCGCTCGATATCCCCCAGGACGTCACGGAGTCGGTCCAGGAGATCGTCGACACCGTCCGCGCGCGGGGTGACGAAGGCGTTCGCGAACTCACTCGAAGGTTCGACGACGTCGACCGAAAGAATCTCCGGGTGAGCGATGCGGAAATCGAGGCGGCTGCCGACGTACTCTCCGAGGAAGAACGGCGGACCATCGACAATACGATCGAGAACGTCCGGGCCTTCCACCGGGAACAGCTGTCGAACCTCGCGGGGTTCGAACGCGAGTTTGACGAGGGGATCCGTCTCGGCACCCGTCTCGTGCCTCTCGAGCGGGTCGGTGTCTACGTCCCCGGTGGCCGAAAACCGCTCGTGGCCGCACCGGCGATGACGATCGTGCCGGCGGCCATCGCGGGCGTCGACGAAATCGTCGCCTGCGCTCCGCCGCAGGCCGACGGGAACGTCCAGGCTGCACAGTTGTATGCCATTGCGGAAGCGGGCGCGGACGAAATTTACGTGGCCGGCGGGGCACAGGCCATCGCCGCGATGGCGTACGGTACGGGGACGATCCCGGCCGTCGACACGGTCACCGGCCCCGGAAACGTGTTCGTGATCGAGGCGAAGCGACAGGTGTACGGACACGTCGGCATCGACTTCCTCGCCGGGCCCACGGAGGTGTTGATCGTCGCCGATTCCTCGGCGGATCCGTCCATGGTCGCGACGGACCTGCTCGCACAGGCCGAACATGATCCGCGCTCGCGCGTGGCGCTAGTGGTCACCGATCACGACGTCGCCACGGCCACGATCGACGCGGTTCACGACCAGCTCCCGTCCCTTGAAACCGAGGACGTCGCCTCGGCGTCGTGGGCCGACAACGGTGAGGTTGTGGTAGTCGACGACCGGGAGTCCGCAGCCGCCGTCGCCAACGAGTGGGCACCCGAACACCTCCAGCTCATGACAGAGGATCCACGGGAACTTCTCGATGCGTGTCGGAACTACGGGTCGGCGTTTCTCGGCCACCACGCACCAGTGGTGTTCGGCGACAAGGCGGTGGGAACCAATCACACGCTCCCGACGCTCGAGGTTGCCAGATACAGCGGCGGGATCAACGTCACGACGTATTTGAAGGTGTTGACGCACCAGGAACTAACCGCCGAGGGAGCCGACCACATCGCCCCGTGGGCGGCCAAGATTTGCGAGATTGAGGGCACACACGCCCACCAGATCTCGGCAGAACGACGGATTCGGTCGGCATCAGGGCGGGATTTGGCGAGGGAACTGTCCTTGGACTCCGGCGGGGGTGTCGATCTTTCTGACGAGTAGGGATGGATTCGGTGGTTCGACTCCTCACCCAGGGTCGTTGCCGAAGTGGCACCGACGATGGCCCGATTGAGCGCGGTTTTTTTGGACACGAATTCGTGTTCAGAATACGTGTCTACTCCCGGATAGGAGGTCGTCATCCACACCGACGCCTGGCACCGGACGACACGGCCATCGGGCGATAACAGTAGGTTTATCACTCGCACGGGCTGATTACCAATACATTACTAAATGACGCAAGAACACCGACAACCGGAGGTGAACATCGGACTGGTCGGTCACGTCGACCACGGGAAGACGACACTCGTGCAGGCGCTCTCTGGCGAGTGGACCGATCAGCACTCCGAGGAGATGAAACGGGGTATCTCCATTCGCCTCGGATACGCCGACGCCACGTTTCGGCACTGTCCGGACCTCGACGAACCCGAATGCTATACCGTCGAGGAGGAGTGTCCGGACGGGTCTCCGAGCGAGTACCTCCGAACGGTGTCGTTCGTCGACGCCCCCGGCCACGAAACGCTGATGGCGACGATGCTTTCCGGCGCGTCGCTCATGGACGGCGCGGTGCTCGTCGTCGGAGCGAACGAGCCCGTCCCCCAGGCCCAGACCGAAGAACACCTCATGGCGCTTGACATCATTGGGATTGAAAACATCGTCATCGCCCAGAATAAAATCGACCTCGTTGATCGGGACCGGGCGGTCGAGAACTACGAAGAGATCCAGTCGTTCGTGGAGGGTACGGTGGCCGAGGATGCGCCGATCATCCCGGTATCCGCCCAGCAAGACGTCAACATGGATCTGCTCATCGGGTCGATCGAATCGGAGATTCCGACCCCCGAACGCGATCCGGCTACTGACGCACGGCTGCAGGTCGCCCGGTCGTTCGACATCAATCGACCGGGGACGACCTGGGAGGATCTCACAGGAGGCGTCCTCGGCGGGTCGCTGACAGCGGGTCGACTAAAGGTCGACGACGAGATCGAGATCAAACCGGGCCAGGAGGTCGAAGCGGGTGGTCAAACTGAATATCAGTCGATCGAGACGAGCGTCCGCTCGCTTCAGGCCGGCGGCGAGTTCGTCGATGAGGCGTCGCCGGGTGGGTTGCTCGGGGTCGGAACCGGCCTGGACCCCTCACTCACCAAGGGCGATGCACTGGCGGGCCAGATCGCCGGGCCTCCAGGAAGCTTGCCCCCCACGCACGACGAGTTTACGATGGGCGTCGAACTCTTCGATCGGATCGTGGGCGAGACCGAGGTCGAACCCATCTCGACTGGAGAACCGTTGATGTTGACGGTGGGCACGGCGACCACCGTCGGATCGGTAACGAGCGCACGCGACGACGAGTGTGAAGTAACCCTCCAGCGCCCGGTCTGTGCCCAGACCGGCTCGAAGATCGCCATCAACAGACGGGTCGGCTCGCGCTGGCGACTCATCGGGGTCGGAACCCTCCAGTAATGGTGTGGGTGTGGTGATTCGCGTGGTACTGGACACGAACGCGCTCATGATGCCCGTGGAGATCGGCGTCAGACTCTTCGACGAACTCGATCGATTGCTCGGCGAGTACGAAGCAGTCGTTCCGCGGGCGGTCGTCGACGAACTCGACGACCTCGCCTCCGGACGGGGCGAGGAAGCGGCGGCAGCCCGCGTCGGCGGGGATCTCGCCCGAGATTGGTGCCAACTCCTCGAGCACGACGCCGGATATGCCGACGATGCTGTGGTCGAAATCGCAAGCACGGCCGACTATGCCGTCACGAACGATCGTCCGCTCCGCTCTCGACTGCTCGATGCGGACGTTCCCGTAATTAGTTTACGCGGGCAAAACAAACTGGAACTCACTGAACCATAACATGTACAAACGGGTACGACTCATCGACACGGTCGAGGTGCCACCGGAGCACCTCGCGGACGTTTCGCCCGAGCTCGTCAGGCGGCTCCTGCAGGACAAGCTCGAAGGACGGATGGACGAGGAGGTCGGCTCCGTCGTCTCGGTCGTCGAGGTCCACGAAATCGGCGACGGGACCGTACTGCCGAACCGTCCCGGCGTCTACTACGAGGCACACTTCGACGCCGTCACCTTCGACCCCCAGATGCAGGAGGTCGTCGACGGGGAGGTCGTCGAAGTCGTGAACTTCGGTGCATTCGTGGGGATCGGACCGGTCGACGGACTGTTGCACGTCTCCCAGATTTCCGACGAGTACCTCGCCTTCGACGAGGAGAACCAACAGCTCGCCTCCCGTGACTCGAATCGGGTGCTCGGCGTTGGCGATTCGGTGCGGGCGCGCATCGTCACGAAAAGCATCGACGAGCGGAATCCCCGCGATTCGAAGATCGGGCTCACGGCGAAACAGCCGGGGCTCGGCAAGCACGGCTGGCTCGAAGCCGAACGCGAGCGCCGAAAGGCGCAGGCAGGTGATTAGATGGCCAAACGGCTGGTGTGTCGGGACTGCCATCGCGTCCTCGACATCGACGAGGGGGAGCAGTGTCCGGTCTGCGGATCGAACTCGCTCACCGAGGACTGGGCGGGGTACGTCGTGATCGCCCACCCCGAAGACAGCGACATCGCGGTCGAGATGGGCGTGACCGAACCGGGTCAGTACGCCCTCAAAGTTCGATAATGGTTGTTGTCCTCGAACTCCCTCGATCGTTGCGGGGCGAACTCAAGGATCCGCTGGGACCGATTTTCACCGACGTCGACACGATGCTCAAGGACGTCACTGGCCCGATCATCGCTGTCGGCGATATCGTTACGTATCACCTCCTCGAAGCCGACCGCCGTCCGGACGTCGCCCTGATCGACGGCAAGACCAAACGGGAGTCGATCGACCGAGAGATCCAGGACGCGATCGGCGGCTTCGACCACCAGCTTTCGGTCGAAAACCCGGCGGCCACACTCACCGACGAGTTACTGGCCGCCCTCGACGACGCCATCGGTCGCGAGGGCAACGTCGTCATCACCGTCACCGACGGCGAGGAGGATCTCGCCGCGCTCCCCGCAATTCTGGCCTCCCCGGACGGCGCAGGGATCGTCTACGGCCAGCCGGACGAGGGGATGGTACTGGCGACGGTCGACGACGACCTCCGAACGTTTGCCAGGGAACTCATGGAGCGGATGGACGGCGACACCGAACGCGCGCTGACGATTTTGAACCTGTGATTCGTTCCTCCGAGATGGCCCATCCTAAATCTTCGACTTCCGAGGTGGTTTGATCCATGCCGTCGAAATCCGAGGTGATCGAGGCGGTACGCGAACACTGGCCATTCATCATCGGTGCCACGATTCTCGTCGGTGGCCACATCTACCTATACGTCATCCAGGGCGTGGAATGGGAGGCAATCAGCCCCCCGCTTTTGATCGCAATCGTCGTCGTGGTCGCAATCGAGATGGCCCGATCGGCGCTCGGTCGCAATGACGAGGACGACGAGCCATCGATAGCAACAGAGTCGAACGACGAATAACTCGCCGCTCGACTGTCCTCCAGATCCCATCGACGATCGATCCACTGTCGCCAACACCTCGTGTCAGCACAGGGTGTCTCGGATGGGAAGGGATAATTCGGATGAGATGAGGTGTATCGGGTGAGAAGGGATGGTTCGGGTGGGGAGGAATGTCTCGGCTGGGAAGAGGTGTGTCGAACCCGTCACTCATTTCTAAGTCGTCTTGCCGATCTTTGCGTCACTCTGTCTCACTGCCGTATTCACGGGTTCGAAATCCTTTTACGCGCTTCGAGGAAATCTCACGGCAAGTAACCATGGACGTCGAAATTATCGACGAGGACGAAAATCCGATGTTGCACCGGACCGACGTGCGGTTCGAGTTGATCCACGAGGATGCCACGCCGTCGCGGCTCTCGATCCGCGATTCCCTGGCGGCCAAGCTGAATAAGGGGGCCGACGAGGTCGTCGTGCACAAACTCGACACCAAGTACGGCATGCGAAAGACGATCGGCTACGCAAAGGTCTATGAGGAGGCGGACCACGCACAGGCCGTTGAGCAGGACTACGTCCTCGAACGGAACAAGATCACGAGCAACGGCGAGACGGAACCCGAACTCGACGAGGAATCCGACGAGGCAGCCGAATCCGACGAATCGGAGCCAGAGGTGGAAGCGGAGCCAGAAGACGAAGCAGAAGCTGAGGACGAGTCCGAAGCCGCCGACGAAGCTGACGCGGACGAGGAGGAGGACGAGTAAATGTCCCGTCACGAATACTACGACGAGGACGGCACGACGGACAAGCAGATGTGTCCCCGCTGTGGCGATACCTTCCTCGGCGACCACGAGGATCGGCTGCACTGTGGCAAGTGCGGCTACACAGAGTTCAAGTAGGCCGTGACTTGCGTTCTCGGCATCGAGGGCACGGCCTGGTGTGCGAGTGCGGCGATTTTCGACACCGAATCCGACGTCGTTAGAATCGAGTCCGACGCGTACCAGCCCGAAAGCGGCGGTATCCATCCCCGGGAAGCGGCCGAACACATGCGGGAGGCCATCCCATCGGTCGTCGAATCGGTGCTCGACGAGGACCGCACCCGATATGGTGACCCACAGAACGCGATCGACGCAGTCGCGTTCTCCCGCGGTCCTGGGCTCGGTCCCTGTCTCAGGATTACCGCGACCGCTGCCCGGGCCCTCGCGGGGACCCTCGAGTGTTCGCTCGTCGGCGTCAACCACATGGTGGCCCACCTCGAAATCGGCCGGCACCTGTCCGGGTTCGAGTCCCCGATCTGTCTGAACGCCTCGGGTGCCAACGCGCACGTCCTCGGCTACCGAAACGGACGGTATCGGGTGCTCGGCGAAACCATGGATACCGGCGTCGGCAACGCCATCGATAAGTTCACTCGCCACGTGGGCTGGACCCACCCGGGCGGCCCGAAGGTCGAAACGCACGCACGAGAAGGACAGTACGTTGATTTACCCTACGTCGTCAAAGGGATGGACTTCTCCTTTGCCGGGATCACCTCCGCCGCGAAGGCGCGCTACGACGACGGCGTTCCGGTCGAGGACGTCTGTCGTGGACTCGAGGAGACCATCTTTGCGATGCTCGCCGAGGTTTCCGAACGCGCGCTCTCGTTGACCGGCACGACTGAACTGGTGCTCGGTGGCGGCGTGGGACAGAACGCCCGGCTTCGTGGGATGCTCGAGCAGATGTGCGAGTCGCGAGGGGCAGAGGTCTACGTCCCGGACGCACGATTTCTGCGGGACAACGCCGGCATGATCGCCGTGCTGGGGGCGAAAATGTACGAAGCGGGGGACACGATCGCCATCGAAGATTCGAGGGTTAGACCGAACTTTCGCCCGGACGAGGTGCCCGTTACGTGGCGACCTGATGCAATCTCCGACGAACCAACCGAGGAGGATAGGCGCGTCCAGGGAGCCGAAGCGGTAGTCGACCTCGATCCCGAGGCTGGACGCGTCCGGAAACGGCGATGTCCCAAGGAGTACCGACATCCGGAACTCGACCGGATGCTACGCGAGGCTCGAACCAGGATCGAAGCCAGGCTCACGAGCGAAGCTCGGCGCCATGGGGTATCCACACCGGTGGTTTTCGATGTCGATCTATTGGAGGGGTCCCTCGCCCTCGAGTACGTCGGTGACGCCGATCTCCGGGACCGGCTCTCCGAGAATCGGGTTCGCGAAGTTGCACGGCATCTCGCCGCGCTGCACGCGGCGGGATTCGTCCACGGGGATCCGACGCCACGGAACGTCCGCGTCGGCGACGAGCGGACGTACCTCATCGACTTCGGGCTCGGATTCTACACCGACGACGTCGAGGATTACGCCATGGATTGCCACGTGTTCGAGGGCTCGCTGGGTGGGATCACGGACGACGTCGAGCCCCTCCGCGTTGCGTTCGAAGACGCATATGAAACGTCGGGCGAGGGACGCGTCATCGACCAGCTTCGAGAGATCGAACGACGCGGTCGGTATCGGTGACGACAGGTCGTCGCATCTACCGGTTGCGGTTGTAAATAACAGGTCCGGCGATTCTCCGACGCCAAGGGCGTCGTTTCGACGTGATGGCTCACCAACAGCACGGGGGAATTTGAAGACGTATCGGATCGATTTCGGCGGCATACGATGGATCGGACGCCGGAGAACTCGGAATATGGCAGCCTTAACCACACGTACCACGCTGCGCTCCAGCACGGACACGACGAGCCTGCCGATAGCGATCTGGTCCTCGGTGTAGTTCGCAAACCGATGTATGGCATCCAAGCCCACGTCGACGACAACTGTACGACCCTGGCACCGCCTGCAGAACTTCTCGCCGAGTTCAAAGAGCGGGCCGACGAGATCGGTCACAATCCCGCCATAGCCGACGTGGATTATCGGACCAGGTATCGAGCGCATTTGACCGGTTCCGAACAGAGCGAGGCAATCGACCACATCTGTGACGAACTGCGATCCGGTCGTACCGTCTGGTTGGTTTGCTATGAAAACACTGACGAGAAATATTGTCACCGGTTGCTGCTCGTCGATGAGATTCGAACTCGGCTGTCTCGAACGGCGGAGACGCGGGAATGAGTCAAAACAAGTGGTGGAGTGAGGCGAGACACCCAGTGGAGTGAGTCGTGACACCTGGTGGGGAGAACACGAGACGATACCGAAACGACGGCTGTCGGTTGGAAATCCTTGCAAATTTTATACGAGATGTGACGGAAGGGGAGGGAGCGATGACTGACCACGACTTTTGATCTGACTGGGTTCCGGATCTGCTACCATAGCTGATTCACTTGGCAGTAGTTCTCTCGACGCCGTTGGAACCCGGCGCGAAATCCGCCGTTCGCCAAATTTGTCAATGTCATAACGGTTTTTTGCGTCGAACCGCATCCTCCACCGGTGCTCGCCACCGTTTTCGACCGGCCGATAATCAAGAAGGCCTCGGCTCCTATCGTCACCTTTCTCGGGATTTGTGCCACTGGCGTGGCGGGATTTGTGGCACTCGAACACGTGAGCGTCGTCGAGGCTGCGTTCTGGCTTTTGGATCCGACGAGTATCGAACTCCACGGTGTGGGTGACGATGTTCGCGGGTTCGCGTTGTTCGTCTACGTCGGGCTCATTCTCTCGGGACTGTGGATCGGTGAGACCGTGGTCGGAGCAGCCTTTGGCGGGCAAATTCAGGAGGAACTCAAACGCGTGCAAACCAAACGACAAATCGAGGATCTCTCGGACCACGTGGTCGTGTGTGGGTACGGCATTTTTGGTCGGACCATCACGACCACGCTCAGCAATACTGGCCGAGACGTAGTGGTGATCGAACGGGACGAACAGCAGTTCGAAAACATCGATAGAGATCACGCGATCGGCGTACACGGGGACGCCCAACACGAAGAAACGCTCATCGACGCGGGCCTGGAGCGTGCAGACGTGGTGATTGCGGCCATCGACGATTCGAATGCAAACGTCCAGATCGCCATTCTCGCGAGCCAGCTCTCGCCGGACGTTCACGTGATCGTTCGCGTCGGCGATCAGACCTACTCGACGCTCGCACGACGGGCCGGAGCCGACGAGGTCATCATCCCGGAAATATCGAGCGGCCAGCAGGTATCACAGTCCATTTCGGATTCGCACATGTGACCAACTTGGGTGAGTGGATGGATACGATCCCTGCTGGGGGCTGCGCTTGTGGGAATCATTCGCAGCTCAGATAGGGGACGGAAAGCGTAGCGGAAATTTGTCGCGGCTGCAGTCCACTATTTCGCCCCGCGAACGATGTGGCCGTATTTGAGCAAGGCGACGAAAATCGCTCCACCGATGGCATTTCCGATCGTTGCGAGGACGAGAAACGCGACATAATCCATCGGGGAAATCGCCGGTGACATAAAGAGGCCGAAGAGGACCTCGATGTTGCCCGCAATCGAGTGCGGTAGGTGGAGCAGCCCGATCGTGGCGGTAACGATCCAGATGATGAGCAACCGACTCATCGTGTCCTGGGCGGCAGTAATCATCCACGCCAGGAGTCCCATCAACCAGCCGGCGAATATCCCGGCGATGAACAGCCACGAGGGTTCGTGGGTGACGAGCTTGAGTGCGATCGTTTCGAAGGCCTCCGGTGTGACGACGCCGAGCCCGGGCATGAGGAGGACGGCGAGCATCGTAAAAATCACCCCACCGACGAGATTCCCGACGTACACCAGCCCCCAGAGGCGGGCTAACTGCCGGAGTGACGCCTGTTTGTCGAGCACCGGTATCACGGCCAGGGTGGTATGTTCGGTAAACAGCTCCGAACGACCCATGATCACGAACACGAAGCCGATCGAATAGGCACTCGCGAGCAGTAATTCAGTCGTGAGATCACCGAAACTCCCACTCGAAAGCGTCAGGATAATCGCCATCACCAGTGGACCGAATCCGATGTCCAATCCGGCGGAAAACCCCGAAAGCACCAGTCCCGATCGCTGGCGATTGATCTCGTGAAGACCGCTTTCGATCAACGAGTCCAGGACGTCCTGGGACGGCGTCTGGCCTGCGATCGTCTGTGAGTCTGGTTTGACCACAGTTGGAACCTTCCCTTCATCTTGTGGGGCGAAGACCTCTAAGCTTTTGCTTACCCAGCTGGTGTGGCATCTGTGGGTTCGAGAACGGGACGATCCGTAGGTCGTGGACACGTTCACAGTCGTCTCATCTTCCGTCCGGCGGGTGTATGGTAATCGACGCCAGAATCCCGTGTTTGCGTCGATTTTGGCATGGACTGGCCTCACGTCGAATAGACTACAGTTCGGCGACGATGTCGTCGGCAAGATACTCGCCGAACGGGAGCGAAGACGTCAATCCTGGCGACACGGCGTTGAGAACGTGGGTGGACCGCGCTCCGTGCCTGATGAGTGGTTCCTTGACGAGCGTACCGTCAGTGCGAACGATCTGTGCTCGGATCCCGGCGTAGCTTTTCCGCACATCGGTTGCGTCCACGTTGGGAAGGAGCCTTCTCGCTGCCTCGACGAAGGTGGCCTTCCGATACGATTTGGTGAGTTCGTCGATTCCGACGCCGATCATCTTCCTCGATGCGAACAGCTTCCAGAAACCGGGATACCCTAGCGTCTCCACCAGTTCCGGAAGGTCGAACTGGGTGTTGGAGTACGCTTCGCGGCCGAATGCGAGCACTGCGTTCGGGCCGACAATCACCTTCCCGTCGGTACGGCGGGTGAAATGGACGCCCAGGAAGGGAAGCTCGGGATCGGGCGTCGGATAGATCATCGAGTTCACGAGTGGGCGTTTCTTCGGGACGAGTTCGTAGTACTCCCCCCGGAACGGGACGATTCGAAATTCGTCTCCCACACCCATCCCGTGGGCCAATTTGTCCGCGTACAACCCGGCCGCGTTCACGACGTACGAACTCTTGAGCGTCCCGTTCGACGTCTCGATTTCGTGTCCGTCCCCAGTCGTTCGAATTCGCTCAACCTCGTACCCGGTGAAAAAGTCGACGCCCTCGCTTTCGGCGTCACCCGCGAGCGAATAGACGTATTTCTGGGAATCCACCGAGGCGGCAGCCGGACAGTACAGTGCTGACTGTCCAGCCGCGTGGGGCTCGTGCTCCTGGATCGCGGATCGGTCCTCGAGAATCTCGGTTTCGACGCCGTTGGCCGTCGCCTGATCTTGGAGTTCGACGAGTCGGCGTTCCTCCTCGTCGTCGAGGGCGATAACCAGGACGCCGACTTCGTCCATCGGGATATCGTTGTGCTCGCAGTACTCCTTCATCCGGCGGGTGCCTTCGGTTGCAAACTGGGCTTTCAGGGACCGCGGTGGATAGTTGAATCCCGGATGGAGGACACCCGAATTCCGACCACTCTGGTGTTGAGCGAGGTGGTGTTCCTTTTCGATGACACAGACTTCGAGTGACGTGCGGATCGCCACGTGATAGGCGACGGAACACCCGACACAGCCCCCGCCGACGATAGCCACGTCGTAGTTCGGCATGTCCGGTCATTCGAATCCGTCCTGCTTGGTCGTTGTGCCGGGATCCGATCTAGACGGCGAATTCGTCATTCGATTCGTCGATAAATTCGTCTTCGACGCGGGCGATCGGGACACCAGCGTATAAGTTCACGGCCGCCCTATCACTATACATGGCAGACAAACCACAGTCCGGAGAATTATTCGGCATTCCTTACAATTTCGAGCGTCCCTCCCTCGGTCGCATGCTGAGTTCGTACTGGCAACCCGGGAAGGGGATGGTCGTAACAAAACCGTTCGGAATCGGCTATACCCTCAACCTCGCAAACTGGCGCTCGTGGATCGTCCTCGGCGTCACGGGCCTGCTGTACTACCACCAGCAACGGTCGGTAGGAGACGGTGAGTCGGCCGCAGAGGAGCCGGTCGAGGTCATCGTCGACGACTGAACGCCGTCGTCCGATACATCCCGGTCGTTCGGTCAGTCCCGCCAGCCGCTTCGTTTCCGTACCTTTTAACGCGGCCAGTGCCAACCCGAGCCCATGTACGACCGGCTCAAGGGTTTTCGTGACTTCTATCCGCCGGAAATGTCCGCCAGGCGAGCCGTCATTGGCACGATGGAGGATCGACTGCGTCGATTCGGCTTCCGGGAGATCGACACCCCGGCACTCGAACGAACCCAGCTGTACGTCGACAAGTCCGGCGAGGAGATCGTTGAAGAACTCTATAGCTTCGAAGACAGGGGCGGTCGACGGGTCGCCCTGACGCCCGAACTCACGCCGACGGTCGCCCGGATGGTCGTCGCAAAGCAGGGCGAACTCACGACGCCGATCAAATGGTTCTCGACACGGCCGTTCTGGCGGTACGAGCAGGTCCAGCAGGGCCGATTTCGAGAGTTTTACCAGACGAATGTCGACGTCTTCGGCTCGAGCGAACCGGAGTCCGACGCCGAAATCCTCGCGGCCGCGGCGGACGTGTTGACTGACCTAGGCCTCACGGGCGAGTCGTTCGAATTTCGCGTCTCCCACCGCGACATCCTCGGTGGCACGCTCGAATCGATCGACCCGGACGTGGACACGCGGGCCGCGATCCGGGCCGTGGACAAATCACAGAAAATCGACGACGAGGAATATTTCGACCTCCTCGTCGAGGCCGGTCTCTCTCGCGACCAAGCAGAGACGTTCGACGAGGTGCTCACGTCGGGCGATCTCGACGAACTCGTCTCGTTCGCCGACGCAGACCGCGTCGCGGAAGCCGCCGAGAATCTTGAAGCCGTTCTCGATGCGACACGGGATCTGGGTGCCCGGGAGTTCTGTACGATGTCGCTTTCGACCGCACGCGGGCTCGATTACTACACCGGCGTCGTCTTCGAGTGCTTCGACACGACCGGCGAGGTCTCGCGGGCCGTCTTCGGGGGCGGACGATACGACGACCTGATCGAGGCCTTCGGTGGCCTGCCGACGCCGGCCGTAGGCATCGGGATCGGTCACGCGACGCTCTCTTTGTTGCTCCAGCGGGCTGGAGTCTGGCCCGAGGAGGCGCTGACCACCGACTACTATGTGCTGACGGCGGGGGACACCCGTGATACGGCCGCCGACATCGCCCGGCAGCTCCGGGCGCTCGGGCACGTGGTCGAGACCGACCTCAACGATCGAAGCTTCGGCGAGCAACTGTCCTATGCGGACCGGATGGGTGCGGAAACGGTGGTCATCGTCGGCGAACGCGATCTCGCCGAGGACGCGGTGACGATCAAGGACATGGACTCGGGTGATCAGATACAGGTTCCGCTGTCCGAGTTTCCTCCGAAATCGGGACGGCCCACCTACGACGACTTCGCGTAGATGTACGCGTACCGTGTGGCATACGACGGCCGCGCGTATCGTGGGTTTCAACGCCAGCCGCACGGAGAGACGATCGAGGACGAACTCTTCCGTGGGCTCGATCGGCTGGGCGTCGACTTCGACGATGGGGCTCCGGCAGGATACTCGGCGGCTGGTCGAACTGACGCGGGCGTCTCGGCGAGGGCACAGACGATCGCCTTCGAGGCTCCGGAGTGGCTCACACCCCGGGCGTTCGATAGCGAACTTCCCGGCGACGTTCGCGCCTGGGCACGTGCCGACGTTCCAGCGGATTTCGATGCGACACTCGATGCGACCCGACGCGTCTACCGGTACGTTCTCGTCGCCCCGGACGACGAGGTGGACGACGCGCTCGCGACGACGGCCTGCCGACGGCTCTCTGGCACCCACGACGTACACAATCTCACCCCGGACGACGATCGGACCGACCGCAAGCTGTCGGTTTCGTGCAGTCGCGAGGGCGAACCGCTCGTGATCGATTGCCGGAGTGGTGGCTTTTCCAGACAGCTAGTCAGACGGATCGTCTCGGTGGTCGAGTCGGTCGCCACGGAATCCCGGGAACCGGCATTTCTGGATCGCATCCTCTCTGAGGAACGGCTGTCGGGTCCCGATGGCGTTTCGCCGGCCCCACCGGAGCCCCTCGTCCTGTTTTCGGTGACGTATCCGGACGTGGAGTTCCACCCGGACGAGGTCGCGCTCGAGGGCACCCGGGAGTTCTTTGAAGCGCGGCGACGGGAACAGGTAGCAAGCACCTGCATCGTCGAACTCCTGTCGGAACCGGACCGCTGAGGCGTGCTCCGGACCGACACGACGAGTTTACGGGGGCCGGTCACATAGCGGCGGGCATGAGTTCGGTTCCGAAGCGAAGCGAAATCGAGAAGGCCTACACCTGGGCCCTCGACGACCTCTTCGCTACCGACGAGGCCTGGGAGGCCACCTACGAGTCACTGGGTGACCGCATCGAGGAACTCGAATCGTACGAGGGCCGTGTCCTCGAGAATCCCGACACCATCGAGGAGGTGCTGGAACTCCGCGAAGCGATTATGCGCGAGGTCGCCGACGTGGTGACGTACGCCCGATTGCGCCGCGACGAGGACACCACGGACCAGCACTACCAGGCGCTTTCGGCCCGCGCCCAGTCGCTTGCGGCGGACGCGAACAGTGCAGCGAGCTTTATCGAGCCCGAACTCCAGGCGAGCGATCGGGATTCCATCGAGTCGGCCATCGTGGACAATTCCGCACTCGAAACGTACGAACACTACTTCGACGACGTCCTCCGGATGAAACCCCACACCAGGTCAACCGAGGTGGAGTCGCTGCTCGCCGATCTCGGTGAGATCACTGGGGCTGCCGGCAACGTTTACCAGATGCTGACGAATGCCGATATGGAATTTCCAGCTGTCGAGGTCGACGGCGAGGACCGACGGATCACCCTGTCGAACTTTACCACACTTCAAAAGCATCCAGATCGCGACGTCCGTCGGCGCGTCTACGAGGCCTTCTATGACGAGTGGGAGACCCTGCGGAATACCGTCGGGACCGCCTATCAGCAGAGCGTCAAGGCCGACCGCAAGCTTGCGGGGGCCAGGAATTACGATTCCGCCCGTGATGCGGCGCTCGACGGCCCGAATGTTCCCGTCGAGGTCTACGACACCCTCCTCGAAACGGTCGAATCAAACCTGGACGTCCTGCATCGTCACGTCGATCTGAAACGCGAACGGCTCGGCGTCGACGAACTGAAGATGTGGGACGTCTACGCCCCGCTCGCCGATGGCGAGAGCCCGACGGTCAAGTACGAGACAGCTAGGGAGTACGTGGTCGATGCCGTCGAACCGCTTGGGTCGGCGTATCGCGATCGCATGGCCGAGGGGTTGAGTTCCCGGTGGGTGGACGTCTACGAGACGGCGAACAAGCGTTCTGGAGCCTACAGCAGCGGCACGTACGACAGCCAACCCTATATCCTCATGAACTACCAAGACGACATTACGTCGATGTACACGCTGGCCCACGAACTCGGCCATTCGATGCATTCGGAGCTCACGAGCGAGGCCCAGCCGTACATCTACTCGGGGTACGAGATATTCGTCGCCGAGACGGCCTCCACGGTCAACGAGGCGCTTCTCACCGATCACCTGTTGTCGACCGTCGAGGACGAACGCTTTCGTCGGCACGTCCTCGACGAGTATCTCGAACGGTTCCGATCCACCCTGTTTCGACAGACCATGTTCGCAGACTTCGAGCACCGGGCCCACGAACTCGATACCGAGGGGATGGCGCTCACACCGGATCGACTCGACGACCTTTACGGCGAACTCAAACGGGAGTACTACGACCCTGCCGACGTCGATGACAGGATCGCCCGCGAGTGGATGCGAATCCCGCACTTCTACAATGCCTACTACGTCTACCAGTATGCGACCGGTATCAGCGCGGCAAACGCAATCGTCGACCGCATCCTCGAAGAGGGCGAGTCCGCGGCCAACGACTACCGGGACTTTCTCGAATCGGGTTCACACGGCTACCCCCTGGACTTGCTGGAAATAGCCGGGGTGGACATGACCACTGCGGCCCCGATCGAATCGGCGATCAACGCCTACGACGACCTCGTCGAGGAGTTCGAACGGCTCGCTTGATTCGTTCGAGCGTTGCTTGACTCAGTCGAGATAGCCGAGTTCGTGAAGGCTTTCCCGGGTTTTCTCGTCGATATCGGCCTCCTCGAGCGTCTTTTTTGCCTCATCGGTCCGTTCTTCGATCAGAACCAAGAGTTGCAGCGCAGACCTGATTTTAAACGAAACGTCGGGATTGTCGACGTCCTCGAGGGCGCTATCGAGGAGTCGCCGGGTCGTCTCGATCGTCGTTTTAGACATTTGAATAGTATTACGCCGATACTCGATTAATTTCTTTCTATACCAGTTATATAATAGGAAGTTTATATACTTCTAGGGGATTAGGGTGCACATGATCGTTTGGCGATTGCCCCTCGTCGCGATCCGGCGCGTACGTTTTCCGATAGGTTGCAAACCTCTCCCGCATCCAAAGCCACTTTTAGTTCGGGACTCCAAACCTGGATAGGAAATGGCCCATAGTCCATCGTTGCCCGAGCGGCCGTCGCTCGATCTTGATCCGGACATGTCACAGGACGAACGATTGGCGGCCCTTAGGGAACATTTCGCGGAGGTCTCTCGGGTTCACGGTCAGCTCCAGGATCGACTCCACTCGTCGCGATCCAGGATGGATGAACTCCAACAGGAGGTCGAAACGCTCCAGCGCGAAAACGAGGCGCTCAAGACGTCCTCGTTGTACCTTGCAACGGTAGAGGAACACCACGATGGCGAGGTCGTACTCAGACAGCACGGCAACAACCAAGAGGTTCTGACGGACGTCTCGCCGCGACTGGGTGAGGACCTCGAAGTTGGTGACCGCGTCGCGATCAACGACTCGTTTGCGATCCAGACGATACTGGCTACCGAGACGGATGCCCGCGCGCAAGCGATGGAACTTACCGAGTCACCCGATGTCGAATACGATGACATCGGAGGTCTCGAAGAGCAGATCCGCGAGGCCCGCGAGGCCGTCGAGGATCCGCTCACCGATCCGGGGACGTTCGAGGAAGTGGGAATCGAACCGCCAGCTGGCGTGTTGCTGTACGGACCGCCCGGAACGGGTAAGACGATGCTCGCGAAGGCCGTAGCAAACCGGACGGACGCCACGTTTATCAAGATGGCCGGCTCCGAACTCGTCCAGAAGTTCATCGGCGAGGGTGCGAAGCTTGTCCGGGACCTGTTTTCGCTCGCCGAGGAACGCGAACCGGCGATCATCTTCATCGACGAAATTGACGCGATCGCCTCGAAACGAATCGAATCGAAAACCAGCGGGGACGCCGAGGTCCAGCGGACGATGATGCAGCTTCTCTCTGAAATGGATGGCTTCGAGAGCCGTGGTGAGGTGTCCATCATCGCCGCCACAAATCGCTTCGACATGCTCGATCGCGCAATCCTCAGGCCGGGCCGCTTCGATCGGCTCATCGAGGTACCAGAGCCGGACGAAGAGGGCCGCGAACGCATCCTCGAAATCCACACGACCCGGATGAACCTGGCCGAGGACGTGGAACTTGCGAGTATCGCAGCCGAGACGGAATCGTTCTCCGGGGCGGAAATCGAGAGTCTCGCGACCGAAGCCGGGATGTTTGCCGTTCGGGAGGGACGAACCGAGATCCATCGAGCCGACTTCCAGGACGCCCTCGAGAAGGTATCCGACGAGGACGCTCCCGGAACGCCCATCGCGTTCTACTGAGACCACCAGTTCTCATTTCGAAATTTGTGCGCTATCGACGCCCACTACCGTCAGCGACGACCGTCGAGAGCAGGGAGTAGGCACGTCCACGAATGTGTATTTATCGCCCGATTTTGCCGCCACATTTCCAATGATAAATGAACGAGCTTTCCGTTGTCATCGTTACGTGGCACCAATGAGCACGAATCGATCACTCAAGAAAACACTGACCCGGGGTGCGGTTCGGGTCGGTTTCGGGGTGTTGAGCCGGTATCGACGGCTCACGAACGATCTCCCCGACGACCCGTAACGGCCGTGGCTCGCGGAGTACACGATATTCGATATCCCGGAGACGCTCGAACCCTATCCGGACGTCCCACTGCACGACTTCCTGGTCGAGTCCGCCGACGAAAACCCCGAGGAAGGTCTTATTCAACGCGGCACGACGGTCACCTATCCCGAGGTGCTCGCGGACGCGGAACGCCTCGCGACGGCACTCGTAGATCGCGGAATCCAGAAGGGCGACCGGGTCGCGACGATCCTTCCGACGTCGGTCCAGTTCGTCGTGGTCGACACGGCGATTTCGATGGCCGGCGCGGTCCACGTCCCGAACGACTTTCTCGACGCGACCGAGGACCTCGAATTTCGACTCGAACAAAGCGACGCGGAACTGTTGATCGGCCACGACGAACACGAAGCGTTGCTCTTTGAACTGGCCGACGCCGTGGGTGTCGATGACGTAATTTTAACGAACATCCAGGATTACTCGGCCGATCCACCGACACACGAGTCCCGCGAGGGCGTCACCTGGTTGCCGACGCTCATCGAGCAAACCGAGCGGTCGCCCCGGATGTCGACTTCGACCCAGAGACGGACGTTCACACGCTCCTGTTTACGGGCGGAACCACGGGCAAGCCGAAGGGATGTCAGCTCACTCACCGCAACCTCGTCGCGAACGTCCTCCAGAGCAACAGCCTCGCGGGATCGAGCGGACTCTCTTCGACCTCGCTGCTCGCTCAGCCGATGTATCACGCCTACGGCTACACGGCAATTCACGGACGCATCGAGGGCGGCAACTCTGTGGCGTTGATCGACGACCCGCGGGACGCAGACCGGATGCTCCGTCTAGTGGAGGACCACGACATCCGGCTGGTGTCTGGCGTGCCGACCCAGATCATGGAACTGCTCGAGGAGGACGTCGACCGCAACCTCATCGCGCTTTCGGGGTCTGGCCCACTCGCCAACGAGGTCCGTGAAGAGTTCGAGGAGAATTACCTCGGGATCACACAGGGATACGGCCTCTCGGAGATGTCGCCCGTGACGCACGCCGACCTCCGGGGTCTCATCGACTCGTTGAGCGGGACGCAGACCGCAGATGACAGGTTCGATCACCCCTCTATCGGCATTCCGGTCCCCGACACACGGATCAAATTGATCGATGTCGACACCCGCGAGGAGATCCCGGTCAGCGAGGCCGTCGCGGCGGAACGCGAGGGCGAGATGTTTCTCGACGGTCCCCAGCGAGTGCTGGGGTACCTCGATAGACCGGATCCCTTCGACGAGGAGGGCTACATCGGAACGGGTGACGTGGTCAAAATCGACCCGAGTGGCCGGTTCTACGTCGTCGACCGCGTCAAAAACATGGTCAATGTGTCGGGACTCAAGGTCTACACCGAGGAGGTCGACGAAGTACTCTACGAACTCGAGGGCGTCCGTCGTCCCGCGACGATCGGCATCCCGGATCCCGACCGGCCGGGCAGCGAACGGGTCAAAATTTTCATCGAGCCGGTCCC
>JBKGZK010000027.1:0-26058 GCA_046545615.1 Natronomonas sp. | reverse complement strand
GGCCATACCGGAGGGTGACGGATTCGAGTTATAAATACTGGGATGTCGATCGCGGGAGTTTCCCCTGCCAGCCACCGACGCGCCACACCCGACCTCAATCGGTCCAGTCGTCTTTGCGTTTTATTGTTCGCTCCACCTCGCTCACCCGTTCCGGCCAGTGGGCGGCGATGTCCGTTATCGTGACGATGCCGGCCACCTCGAGATCCTCTAAGACGGGGAGTTTTTTGATCTCGTGGGTTTGCATTTCTCTGAGGGCGCCATCGACGCTGCTTTCGGGAGTGGTGGTGACGAGCTCGCCCGACATCCCACGCTCCACCTGGAGCTCCGAGAGCGGAGCTTCGGCCGCGTACGCCGTCCTGAGGACGTCCGATCGCGTGAGAATCCCCATTCGGTCGTCCCCGACAACGACGAGGCACCCGACTCGGCGCGCGAGCATCCGACCGGTCGCCTCGAGCATGGACACGTCGGGGGAGACGCTCTCGACTGGCGTCGACATAATGTCCCGAACTTGCATACGCGGACAACCACGTCGAGTGGCGTAATTGTTCGCACACCTCGAGAAGCGTACCCGTTTGCACATTTTGAGTAGCTAAATTGTTCGCGTGAAATTCTATCCCACGATCCGTAGCGACGATACGAGCCGAAACCGATTGCAGCAGCACTGACGATTCAGTCGCCACAGAAAAACTCGTTCGTCACCTGGGTAGAGGCGAGACGACAGGCCCAAGCCTCTAGGACGTGACGGGGCGGCACATGCCCGACTCCGGGAAGATCGATCGAGAGTTCTTCGACGCCGAGATTGCGCCGTTGCTGGGGGCCGACCGTGATGACGTCGTTCTCGGACCGACACACGGCGTCGACTTCGGGATGCTCGACGTCGGAGACTCCCGAATCGTCGTCGCCACCGATCCGCTGTCGATCCTGCCGGCCCTTGGATTCGAGCGGGCCGGCCGGTTCGCGATCGGGTTCGTCCTTGCCGACGTGGCCGTCTCGGGAGTCCGCCCATCGCACCTGTCGATTTCGTTCTCGCTGCCCACCGAAATGACGGACGAGGAATTCAAACGGCTCTGGGGTGGGATCCACGAGGAGTGCCGGGATCTCGGAATCAGCGTCGTCACGGGTCATACCGCCCGATATGCCGAATGTGATTACCCCTGGGTCGGCGGGGCGACGGCGTTCGCCGTCGGAGATCCCAACGCCGTAATCCGTCCCGACGGTGCCCGTCCCGGGGACGACCTGCTGGTGACGAACGGTCCGGCTGTCGAAGCGACCGGTCTGTTGACGACGCTGTTTCCGGACGCCATAGACCTCGATAGAGGGGCGCTCTCGACTGCCCAGGCCCGACTCGACGACATCGACGTCGTCCGCGATGCACTTGCGGCTGCCGATGCCGGCGGCGTCACGGCGATGCATGATGCTACCGAAGGCGGGCTGTTCGGTGCGTTCGAAGAATTCGCTGCCGCAGGTGATGTCCGGCTGGAGATCGACCGCGATGCCATCCCGATTCGCCCTGGGGTCATGGAGACGGCGGAGGCACTCGATATGGATCCCTGGTACGCCGGATCCTCTGGCACGTTGCTTCTCGCCGTCGACCCGGGACGAACGGCTGACGTCCTCGACGCGCTCGAAGCTCGTCGAACCGCAGTAACCATCGTGGGTCGGGTTCACGAAGGGTCTGGGGTTCTCATCGACGGCGACCAACCGTTACGTGCCGACGGCGATTCGTCGTGGTCGGTGTACGACAGACTGGCGAATGAGTAGACGGCGGGTTGTGGGCAAAACAGAACTCCGTCGAGGTGAATGAGAGCGGATTCCGCTTACATGAAGTCCGAAATCCCCGATTGCTTGTTGGTGTCATCCTCGAAAATTGACTCGAGCGCTCGTTCGAGGATACGCAATCGGTGTTTCGTGTACTCGCGGCAGTCAAACTCCTCGGCGACCGTCAGGGCGGTGTCCATGTACTTACTCACCGACCCCTCGTACACGGTGAGCGTCACGTCACCGCCACAGACGCGGCAGTTACCGGTTAACGGCATCCGTCGGAACTTCTCGCCGCAGTCGAGACACCGGGTTTCCTGCCGGGAGAATGCTCGCAGATTACCGATCAGGTCGGGAAGGAAGTGGTATTCGATGACCCGTTCGGCGACGTCGGTTTCGTCAACCGATCGAAGCTTCCGGGACAGAGCGAGCTGGGCGTTCATCTTCTCCATCATGCTCCCGAGCGTCTTGTACGCAGAGAGATCGGGCCCCGCCGCGATGTTCGAGGTGTCATGGGTGTGCATGAATCCCCGGTATTCCCGGTCGGTACCGAGGACGTCTTCGCCGATCCGGACCAGGTCGGCGACCGCGTCCGGGTCGGCCATCTCCCGCGTGGCCTCGTAGAACTCCCGCGGATACTCGGATGCGATGTCGACATTGTGGGCCTCGTCGTCGATCTCGGCAGGGTCGATCCGCGACGACATGACGAGCGGTGCGTCCATTCGCCCGCCCCGCTGGTCGGGCAGGAACGACCGAGAGAAGTTGATGAGTCCGTCCATGAGGAGCATCACGCAATCCTCGTCTCCGTCGCATTGGCCGACGTGTACCCCGTCGACTAGGACAGTATGCGTCTCATCGACCGTGAGACAGTAGGTGTGTTCGATGTCGCTTTCGACGATTTCGACTCGTTCGATGGCGTCGACGGCGGCATGGGATTCGGATCCAGTGTCGAGATCGGTGACGACGTCGGGAACGCCTGTTCGTCCGCCATCCGAGACGGCCAGCCCGCTGGACGACGTGAAATTTCGTCCACCATCGTTCGGCATCGATGTCGCGGAAGGGACAAGTTCTCCTTCGGTGAGTTCGCTCGCGGTGACCCGTTCGAGCCGTCCTGCGGTATCGTCCTTCCACCGGAGCATCGTATGGTCGGGGGTGACCGTGAGCTCCCGGCCACCCATGGTTTCGATCCGCACGAGGTGGGCGGGGGCCGGATGTTTGGACACGGCTGAGATCGATCGCTCGACGAGTTCGCCGTCGTCGGTTATCGAGGGGACTGAATTGTCACCTTCGAGTTCCTGAACAACCGTCCCGAAGTCGTCCGTCCGTGGATCCTTGAGTCGCGACTCGACGAAGGTCTCGATCGATTCGCGGCGCCAGCCGTCGTGGGTCCTGTAGGAAAGCTCCGTGGATGGGTGGAAACAGTTGCGTCGTTTGGCGGCGTGAAAGTACGGATGGGCGTATCCCGCGGCAGCCGACGTAAATCCGACGACGCGCCCCACCACGGCGGCGGAGGTGTGCGGTGCCATGCCGAAGACGAGTTCCCCGACTAGGTCGTCCCTGTCTTTGAGTTCGTAGAACGGCTCCAGTCCGTAGTACTGCGAAAGCAGGTCGTCGACGAAGTCGGCGGTCCGCATCATGTGCTCCGCCGCCCCGTCGGACAGGACCACGTCCTGGACGCGGAGTTCGACGAGCTGGTCGTCGTGTTCGAGCGGCTCGCCGTGGACGTCTACCTCGTAGCCGAGTTCTTGGAGCTGTCCCACCGACACGTCGAGTTCCGAGGCTCGAACTGCCGTCACCGGCAGGTCGGTCATGTCGTAGCGGACGGTCCCGTCCTTGAAGGTCGAAACATCGTGTTTCGCCCGCAAGATTCCCTTCTCAATGGGTTCGGGGATCTTGTGTTCGGAGGCGAGCCCTTTGACCCCCTTGAGCATCTCGAAGGCGTTTTCGCGTTCGCCAATTGCCGAGAGTGCGTTGCGATACGCCTCGTCGATGTCGACCGTGCGACGTTCCACCGCCTCGGCTTCTCGTTCACATCTCGGACAGATCGCCCGTCCGGCCTGGTCGGGTTCGACGTCTATTTCGCAGTTCCAGCAGACGTAGTGCGGTTCAGTCACCGACTCGCAGTTGGGACACCGTGCCCGGTACGTCCCGGTGCCGCAGTCCGGACATCGTCGGCGGGCGAGTTCGACCTCGACCTCCCCGGGCGTATCCTGCATAGTCTCCGCGTGCTTGGCGGCACCGGCGACGTCTCGCTGTGAGCCACCAGCTTCCGATATCGGAAACAGCGTGTGGACCGCCGGGGAGAGGTCCCGTTTTTCGGACTTCTCGGGACGACCCATTCGACACCCGGCGCGCGTGGGTGCCCGCTCGCGAATTTCGAACGGAGCGACCTCGTTTGCCACCTGTATCGCGTTGTGGCCGTTGTCCCACTCCGCCGCCTCCGCAGAACAGTCATCGAGCGACCAGGTTCGGTCGAGGTCTTCCGTGAGTCCGAGCGATCGCACGAACGGCAGCGCGTCGGCAATCGTCAGCGTTTCGTCGCCCTGAGTGTGTTCGATCAGCAGGACTTCGAGCGCGTCGCGAACCGGCTCGCTCTTCGGGAGAACCAGGGTCCGTTCGGTGGCAGTGGTTGACACGTCGACGGCGTCCGATTCGATGGGTTCCGGGTCGAATTCGTGGGCCCCGTCGGTCGTCACCCAGTGCCCCTGGCTGGCCTCGTCGGCAAGGAGGTCGAACCGCTCGACATCGAGGTCGTGCCACAGGTAGGTGTATCGCGGATGGAGTGGAACGTCGTACTCTTCAATCCATGCGAACACTTGTCGCGCGTCCGGCGTCTCAAGCGTTATCCGTGGGTCATCGGTGAGCGCCTGAACGTCGGCTCCGGCAGCCTCGAGATCCCTTCGCCACCATTCGACAGTGTAGGAGGCCGGCGACAGTGGCTGGTTGTTCTCGACGAACTCGCCGTAATTGACGAGATACTCGCCGAGATCGAGTATCGCGACCACCCCATTTCGAACCTCGAGCGCCTCCTCGACGTCGTCGATCCGGCGGACGTCGCCGTTTGCGAGTTTGACCGTCGGTCCCTCGATGGTGTCGACCGGAACCACGCCAGCGGCTTTTCCCGGCCGCTCGGTCTTGATCTGTGTCCCTGCAGCCAGGAAGTCGTCCACGAGGTGCATCGTCGCCGGGTGGACGCCGGCCGTCGCGAAACCGTGATTTCTCGCCCGGCCGTACCGGAGTCGGAATCCCCCCGGTTCCGAGGGATGTCCGAACACCGGTCGTCCGGCGATGAGGTCCCGGAGGTACTTCTTCGACGAGTCGGCGCGTGGCGGACCCGACGGTTGCGAAGGCGCCGCGGGGAACTCGTCTGTTTTCCGGCCTTGATCCGGTTGGATGTCCACCCTCCCTGTTTCCGCCGCCTCGTCGTCTCCGTCGTGGGCGGTCTCTCCGTACGATCCGTCGATGAGGTCGTCAAGCCAGGGCCAGTCGATCTCCTCAAGCTGTGAGGTATAGCGCTGAATCTTGGGGGCCTTCTGGGCGATCCCCTCTCCGAGGACCAGACACAGGCCACCGCGGGCATTGTTCGTGTCCACGCGTTCGAGGTCGCGGAACCCGGAAACCTCCTCGTCGCCGGTCGCCTCGCCATCCAGCATGATCGGCAGGTTCCGGGCGATGAATTTCGTCTCGGCGTCCGAGGGGGCGTACTGGAGTCCGGTCTCGTTGTCGTACAGTGAGAGTTCCTCTGCGTAGCGTTCTACCTCGTCGTCTCGGGGTCGATACTCGTCGACCCCCACGAGCGTCCGGGTGTAGTCGGCGACGAGCACCGACAGGGCCTGTGCGGTTCCGCCAGCGGATCGAATTGGACCTGCGTAGTAGACGTTTACGAACTCGGACCCGTCGGCGTTTTCGAGTAACTCGACACGATCGATCCCCTCGATCGGTGCGGCGACGACGCCCTCGGTGAGGAGCGCGACGGCCGTGCGAACGGCTCCCTCCACTTTACCGGCTCGACTCTCGTAGTCGCCGACCACGCCGGCGGCGAAATCAGCAGCCAGTTCCAGGGCGGCTTCCTCCCGGGAGATGTCGGGATCGGCCTCCATCTCGCGGACCCGGTCAGCGACGCCGTCGATTCCGAGGATGTTTTCCACCCGATCTGCCATGTCCTTGGCGATCGGAATTTCGACATCGTCGGTGGGATCACCGCCACGCTGGCGGGCAATCTGGGCAACGCCCATGGCTTCGTCGAGCCCTGATTCGAGTCGCTCGAAGTACGCTTCGTCGTCCGGATGCATTTACAGGAGCCGGCAATCGAGAGTAATTTCCGGATCTTGTCCTAGTTCCAGCAGGGCAGCGAATGTCCGCCCGCCATCGAGCTGTCGATAATCCATGTCGGGCCAACGACGGCAGCCGGCAAAAAGGTGTTCTCCCGGCGCTACCGGGCCGGGGTTCGTCAGGAAATGTTGCCTGGCGTCACAGCCACTCACGGATGGTCATCGTGTCTTCCAGTGGGGCAGATATCCACGCCTCTTCGCTGCAGAGATCTGCGATGATGAGCCGCTCAAGTCCCTCATCGTCGTCGACGGACGCCATGATTTCGTGGTCCGGGGGCGCCGTCTGGGTGGCATCCCATGGCATGTGTGAGTATAGTTAACATCCCCTATATAAAGGTGGCGGTGTGGTAGCGATGTGCATTGGGCCGGATGCGTGTGAAATTGCTCCTCACACGACTGCCGGATATTTCACCTGATATAGGTCTGTTATTATGTGTCGCGGACGGATACGGGTCGGAGGACTTAGTACGAAGGAGCGGCACATCCCGGGATATGAACGTCGGAAATGCGATGACGCCTCGATCCGAGGTCGTCACGGTCGAAATACCCGGGACCCGGGACGACGCACTGGAGTACCTCCAAGACGAGAAATTCTCGTCGGTTCCAGTCGTCAAAACCGAAGACGGTGAGGAAACGTTCCGGGGAATCGTCACCCGCGAGGCGCTCATCAAGCGCCCGAACGAGGACCAACTCGCATTGCTCATGGAGGAAGTTCCGACCATCAGCCAGGAGAGTACGATCGAGCAACTCGCCGAACTCGTCCTCGAAACCGGTGAACGACGAATTCCCGTGTGCGACAACGGAAGCCTTGCGGGAATCGTCACCGTCACAGACGTTCTCGGGGCCATCGCCGACGGTGCGGTCAACGGGGACACCCCCGTCAGCGACCTCTTCGACGAGGTCGTCACGACAGTATACGCTGGCACCCCGCTCCCGGTCGCAGAGCGCGTGCTCTCGTACGCCGCCGTTCCGTATGCAGTGGTACTCGACGACGACGGCGGCGCCGTCGGCATGCTCACCGAAGTAGACATCGTCGACGTGGCTCGTGTCGTCCAGGGCGAAGCCGATCCAGGGGACGCCGTCGCCAACCAGGACGACGAGTGGATGTGGGAGGGAATCAAGGCCGTCGGGAGCCGATCGATTCCGACGCTCAACGTCGAGATTCCGTCCGAACCCGTCTCGGAGTTCATGTCCGCCGATCTCGTCACAGTCTCCGGCCAGAAGAGCGCGCGTGAGACAGCCCAGATCATGCTTTCGAACGACATCGAACAGCTCCCGGTTATGGAAGCAGGCGAACTCGTCGGCATCGTGAGGGACGTCGACCTGCTCCGCTCGGTCACTTCATGAACGAGCTCGGTGCACTCTCGGAACTGGCGAAACGTCGGGGATTCTTCTTTCCGGCAAACGAGGCCTACGGCGGGACGGCTGGCTTTTACACCTACGGCCCGGAGGGAGCCGCCGTAAAACGGAACGTCGAGAACCTGTGGCGCGACCGATTCGTCCGACAGGCAGGCCACATGGAGGTGTCGTCGCCGACCATCGTTCCCGAGCCGGTGTTCGAGGCCTCGGGTCACCTCGACGGCTTCGAGGACATGATTGTCGAGTGCGATGACTGTGGCGGGACGCACCGGGCGGACCACCTCGTCGAAGATGCCGTCCCCGAGATCGAGGACGCCGAGGCGCTCGGCCCCGAGGCGGTCGGGGAGCTGATCGCGGAGCACGAAATCGTGTGTCCGAGTTGCGGATCGCCGCTTGCCCCCGAACCGGTCGAGACGTTCAACCTGATGTTCGGGACCAATATCGGCCCAGGGAATTCCACTCCTGGGTATCTCCGCCCGGAGACTGCCCAGGGGATTTTCGTCGAGTTTCCACGGTTAAAAGAATACGCCCGCAACCAGCTGCCGTTTGCCGCCGCCCAGATCGGACGGGCCTACCGGAATGAAATCGCCCCACGTCGAGCCCTTGTCCGCGTCCGGGAGTTTACCCAGGCCGAACTCGAGCACTTCGTCGATCCAGAACGCGACGAGGCTCCCGTCGAGGAGGTCGCCGACATCGAAGTCCCGCTATACTCGATCGAACAACAACGCGACGAGTTGGGGACGGTAGAACGGTACACCGTCCGGGATGCCATCGATGTGGGCCTGCTCGAAAACGACTGGATCGCCTACTATCTGGGTCGGTCGATGGCGTTCTATCGAAACGTCGGCATCGACATTGATCGGTTCCGGTATCGACAGCACCTTCCCGGCGAACGGGCTCACTACGCGTCGGATTGCTGGGACGCCGAAACCGAACTCGGTGGCAACTGGATCGAAGTGACCGGGTTCGCCACCCGGTCGGATTACGACCTCTTGAAACACGCAGAATACTCGGAGGGGGACTTCACTGTCTTCCAGCAGTACGACGAACCAGTGACGGTCGAACGAGCAACCGTCGATCCGGACATGAGTTTCCTCGGTCCTGAGTTCGGCGGGGCCGCAGGCGACGTGGCTGCAGCCCTCAAGGACCTCGCATCACGAGATCGATCTGCGTTCGAGGCCGAGACCGTCGTCGTCGAGGTCGACGGTGACGAATATACCGTCCCTGTCGATCGGACCGGATTCGCGGTTGAAGCCCAAACCGAGGCCGGCGAACACGTTACCCCCCACGTCATCGAACCATCGTTCGGCATCGGACGGCTCGTTTACAGTATTCTCGTTCACGGTCAGGTCGTCGACGAGGTCGACGGGGAGGAGCGGACCTACCTCGCGTTGCCTCCCGCAGTTGCGCCCACGACCGTCGCGGTCGTTCCACTAATGGCCAAGGATGGGCTGGACGAACGTGCGGACGAAATTGCCGACACCCTTCGTAATGCGGGATTCGACGTTTCCTACGATGACACCGGTAACATCGGACGTCGGTACCGGAGGCAGGACGAAGTTGGCACGCCCTACTGCGTGACCGTCGATTACGAGACACTCGAGGATGGAACGGTCACGATTCGGGAACGCGACACGACGGCGCAAACACGCGTTTCCATCGAAGACCTGACGGGTTCGATCGGCCGTCTCGTCGCCGGTGAACCGTTCGAGTCACTCTGAGTTAGCACCGTCACAATCTCTTCCGAGGTCGGCGGCTACGCTCGCTTTCGTTCGAGCACCGGACAAAACTCGGCGATCAGTCGATGTGCCCTTCGCGTCGCAGCTGGGCCGCGTCGGCCCCGTCATAACGCCACTCGATGTCCGCCTTCTCGTCCTGCCATGACCACGGTTCGATGAGGACGACGTCGTCCTTGTTCACCCAGGTTCGGAACCGCATCCGACCGGGGATCCGACCCATGCGACGTTTGCCGTCGGCACACCGAAGTCGCACCCGGCGACCGCCGAGCATCTCGGTGACGACCGCAAACATCTCGTCCTCGCCTGGCATCCGCAAATTCTTCCGCTGTGTCTCTTCACTCACACTCGATCTACGTCGGCGCGACGTTTAAGTGGTCGTGTTATGGACTCGTGTCGCGACTCCAGCGGTCGAGGCGTTCACTTTCACCACGTCGACCGAACCCTTATCGGGGGAACCGACCAACCCACCGATAGATGGCGACGGCGAGGAATGGCGAGTACGTCGAGGGACCGTTGCTCGAAGACAGTCTCCTCGAAACCCGCCGCTACCAGCTCGAACTGGCCGAGGCGGCATCGGACGATCACACGCTCGTGTGTCTGCCGACCGGCCTCGGCAAGACTGCCGTGAGCCTGCTCGTGACTGCCGATCGACTCGTCGAAGTCGGCGGAACGTCGCTTTTGCTCGCCCCGACGAAGCCCCTGGTCCAGCAACACGCCGCGTTCTACCGAGAGGCGCTTACGATTCCCGACGAGGAAATCGTCGTATTTACCGGCGACGTACGACCCGATGACCGCGCCGAACTCTGGGCGGACGCTCGCGTTGTCTGTGCGACCCCACAGGTCGTCGAGAACGACCTCGTAGGCAACCGAATCTCGCTTGAAGCCGTCACACACATCACGTTTGACGAGTGTCACCGGGCGACCGGCAAGTACGCTTACAATTACATCGCAGATCGGTATCACGCTGACGCGAAGAATCCGCTCGTGACTGGAATGAGTGCCTCTCCCGGTGGTGACAAGGAGGCCATCCTCGTCGTCTGTCAAAATCTCGGCATCCGTCAGGTGGAGGTTCGGACGGAGGACGATTCGGACCTGGCCGAACACACCCACCGGACGACCGTCGAGTGGGAGCGGGTGGAGCTCCCCGGAACGGTCATCGAAATCCGCGATACCCTCGAGGACCTCGTCTCCGAACGACTGACCGCGTTGAAGGAACTCGGTGTCGCGTCCTCGACGGATCCCTCGATGTCGCAGTCGCAGCTCAATGGTATTCGAGCGAAGCTCCAGGAGCTGATAAACAACGGCCAGTCGGAGGGCTACGAGGGAATGAGTGTCCATGCCGAGATCATGAAGCTCAGGCGGGCGATAGAACTCGTCGAAACCCAGAGCGTCGAATCGTTGCGACGGTACTTCGAACGCCAGCGCGATGCGGCCCGGTCCTCGGGGGCCTCGAAGGCGAGCCAGCGGTTCGTCTCGGAACCGCGAGTGAAGGAGGCGATGCGACGCGCGGAGGCGTTCGACGACCTCCACCCGAAATTCCGACGTGCGCGCATTCTGCTCGCACAGACTCTCGGCGTCGAGGACGGCGAGCGTGTGATCGTCTTCACCGAATCGCGCGATACCGCGGAAGCCCTGACCGACTTCCTGGGGGAGCACTTCTCGACGAGGAAGTTCGTCGGGCAAAGCGACACCGAGGGATCCGATGGGATGTCCCAGACCGAACAAAAATCGACGCTCGATGCATTCCGGGACGGCGAGTTCGAGGTCCTCGTCTCGACGAGCGTTGCTGAGGAAGGACTCGACGTCCCGGACGTCGACCTGGTCGTCTTCTACGAACCGGTCCCCAAAGGGATCCGGTCGATTCAGCGGAAGGGCCGGACGGGACGCGCGAGCGAGGGCCGCGTGGTGGTCCTGCTCGCCGAAGAAACCAGGGACGAGGCATTCTTCTGGATGTCGCGAAACGAAGAAAAACGAATGGAACGCGAGCTTCGGAAGCTCAAGGAGCTCGAGGGAGAGATCGAAATGGAGATCGCAGAACAGGTCGACATCGAGACATTCGACCCGGACCATCGGACGGGAACTCCGCTGGGTGCCAGCGGCAACGAGACTGGAGATGATCGTGCCGCCGACGGGGCTGCAGTCGAGGGCTCCACGTCAGACGGATCACCATCGGCGGACGACGGCGAGTCCAGTATCGATTTCGAGGAATCGGCTACCCTGGAGGACCAAGACGCAGAAACCGTTGGCGAGTCCACGACCTCGAATGCCGGCGAACCGGACGGACAGGCCGGTCTATCGGATTTCGGAAGCGACGAAGATTCCGGAGGATCGGACGAATCGGTGCATGGAGACGCGAAAGAGTCGTTCGACGGAGGGACCGTTGCGACGGCAGAATCCGAAAACCAGGACCCCGTCGAGATCGTCGCGGATCAACGAGAGCTTGATTCCCACATCGCGAGGGATCTCTCGACCCGCGAGGGACTCGAAACTCGGCTCGAAACGCTCGAGGTGGGCGATTACGTGCTTTCGGATCGAGTCGTCGTCGAGCGGAAGACGGTCGAGGACTTTTTGGACACGCTCGTTGGCGAGGATCGTTCGATGTTCCAGCAGGTCGGGGACGCGGCGCACTACTACGCGCGCCCGGTGGTGATCCTCGAAGGGGATCGGCTCTTCGAGTCACGGAACGTTCATCCGAATGCGGTTCGTGGGGCGCTCGCGTCGCTCGCGGTGGACTTCGGCGCGAGCGTACTGCGGTCTGAAGACTCCGAGGAAACAGCCGATCTGCTCGAGATCATCGCTCGTCGGGAACAGAACGACGACGGACGGACCGTGAGCGTCCACGGACGAAAACGGGGAAAGACGTTGACGGAGCGACAGGAGTACGTCGTGGGCGCGATTGCGGAAGTGGGACCAGTGACGGCGCGGGCGTTGCTCGAGCACCTCGGGAGCGTGGAGGCAGTCATGACTGCGGCGGAGGACGAATTGCTGGAAGTTGATGGTGTCGGAGCGGTGACGGCAGAGCGGATCAGGGAGGTTACTGGGAATCAGTATGTGGGCAGCGAGGCCGAACGCAGTGAGGACTCGGAATGAGCGAACTGGAGGAGCAAATCGACGACACGTGAGCAGAGAGGCCATGCGAAGCGAGGCCTCGGGATGTGTGAGCTGTGAACGTGGTGAACCGCGAGCCGCGAAGCCGTCGAATCCTCGAACGGCAAAGCCGTGAAAGAGAAAAACCACTTGACGCAAGCAGTGAGAAATGGGACCGGCTACGACGCACCCTCGGACGGTAGGTAGCCACGAACCCAATTGTCGAGACCACTTGCAACGCCTAATTCACAGACCGAAACAAAATCAGCCGCAACACTCGGACGAACCTATACCCGTCTGAGCGCCTCGAGCGTCTCGGCCGCTTCCCGCGCGGCGGCGAGCAACTGCCGTTGTCGACCGACGTCGCTTGTGTCTTCGGTCCGTGCGGTGAGATCTTCGAGGGTTCGAATTAGGGAGGCTTCGACGTTGTCGATGTCGCCGTCCGAGTGCTGGCGACGGGGTGCGCGTTCGGGAGATGGGGCCGAATGGCTCTCGTCGGCCACAGTCTCGGACGCGGTGGTCGAGTCCTCGGCGACCGAAGCGGGGTCCTCCGTCGCAGGAGCTTCGGACTCGGTGTCAGTTTCGTGTGTTTCGACGGTTTCTGGCGATCCTAATTCGTTCTCCCCGGAAGCGGAGTCCCCCGTCGATTCAGCGGTTTCACCATCCCCGTTGGAACCGACGGGTTCGTCGGTCGCTTCCTCGCGGGTGACCTCGCGTTCGCACGTGGGGCAGAATTCGCTCCCGTCGTACCGGAAGACGGGGGAATGACACTTCGGACAGTGGTGGTTCGTCATGGTCGCCCCCTGGAGCAGGAGTTCGCTCATTCGCTCCGAGGCCTCCCGCTTCTGTTTGTCGCGTTCGTACTTCTCTCGAAGCCGCTCGCGTTCCGCTTCACGATCAAATTCGTCACTCATACACACCTCTCCGGGACCAATCCCGAAAAACGCTACGACGCAGTCAGCTACGACGAAGTTCATCTTCTCCGTTCGCTGTAGGTTTATACGGATACGGTCTGTGTGTTGTCTATGCTCGAATCCGGCGCAGTCGGAACGTGGACGTCGCTTTCGGACCCAGCCGTCGCCGAGATGGCCGCCGTGGGCGAATTCGATTTCGTGGTCGTGGACACGGAACACGCCCCACTGGGACTGGAAACGGTAGGGAACTGCCTCCGCGCGGTTGAAGCCGGCGGGAGCGACGCGATCGTTCGTGTCCCGTGGAATGATCCCGTGCGCATCAAGCGACTGCTCGACCTGGGACCGTCGGGGTTGCTCGTCCCGATGGTTGACGACGCCGATGAGGCCGAGGCAGTCGTTGCAGCGACACGATATCCACCAGCGGGAATCAGGGGCGTTGCGGGGGCCCGGGCGTCGGACTACGGCCGATCGATGGGGTCCTACTTCGCCCGAGATCACGCCGAACTCACGACGATTCCGCAAATCGAAACGTCCACCGGGGTGGAGAACTGCGAGGCCATCGCTGCTGTCGACGGCGTCGACGCGCTATTCGTCGGTCCTGCGGATCTTTCGGCGTCACTCGGCGTGTTTGGCCAGTGGGACGATCCCGAGTTGCACGACGCCATCGAGGCGGTCATTGCCGCGGGCGAGAACGAAGGGATCCCTGTGGGTACGCTCGCAACGTCGCCAGCCCGACTCAAGGACCTCGGATCACTCGGCTTCGATTACATGATCTCTGGCGTCGACACTGCGATGCTGGTGGCAGGACAGCGACGTGCCTACGAAGACGCGACGGACGTTCTGTAGCGGGATAGATTCCTCAGTTTGTAGTTCGATGGCACAGCCCCTAGAAGTGGGTCTCGATCGAATCGTCTGCCGACAGTTCGATCACGCCCTCGAAACGATCCTGATAGCCCGCCAGAATGTCGGCTCCGTGGACCTCCTCGGCGATGTGAAACAGGCCGACTGCGTCGTGTTCTTCGAGCAAATCGAGGAGTTTTTCGACCGCGGCCCTGGCCCGTTCCTCGTCGGCGTAGTACGCCATCTCTGTGATCGAATCCAGGCTGATCCGTCGCTTGCCGTCGGTTTCTTCGAGAAACGCGCGCGTGATATCGACGATCCCGTCCAGATCGTCGGGCGAGGAGACGTAGTGGACGTGTTCGGATGGACGCCGCGAGTACCCGCGCTCGACCGACAGGGTATCCAGGATGTCGGCTTTCTCCTCGTCGACACCGTAGTATTCGAGCTTCTGCTGGACCTCCCGAGCGGTCGTGCGGGTCGAAATGACTAGCAGCCGGTCGGTATCCAGTTTCAAGAAGTCGGTGTCGATGCGGTCCGTTTCGCCGGTACTCGGATGAACGAGCAGGATGCCAGTGCCCCCTGGGATGGATTCGGGTGCGTCGTCGATGGCGAGTGCGTACTCCATGCGGGCACGGGCGTACCCATTCGGCTTAAATCCATGTCAGGTAGAACGGGGAGTATCGCTCCGACGCCCGGTCGCGTCCGGCTACCGACGGGTGCTCTCGAGCTGGACGTCGAGATCTGCAAGCAATTCCCGCGCCTCCTCGCGTTTTTCCTGGTGGTCGTCGAGAAATTCAGCCATCAGGGTCGCCGCTTGCTCCTTGCAGTCGCCACAGAGCCGTTCGCCGCCGGAACATTCCTTGTAGACCCGGGTCGCGAACTCGTCGTCATCGCCGGCGAGGAGATACGCATACAGTTCGTACACGGGGCATTTGTCGGGTTCGCCACCGAGTTCGCGCTGTTTTTCGGCCGTCTCGCGGCCGCCGGTAGTCGCGGATTTGACTTTCTCGTAGCCGTCCTCGGGGTCGTCGAGTAGGGAGATGTGCGATGCGGGGATGGACGAGGACATCTTCCCTCCGGTGAGACCGGTCATGAATCGGTGGTAGATTGAAGACGGTGCGATGAAGCCGTAGCCGTCGTATTCGACCTCGATTTCGCGGGCGAGTTCCTCGGCATCAGTGCGGTCCAGTTCGAAGGCATCGACGTGCCCCTCGTAGACCCGTTTTTCTCCCCCGATTGCCTCGATCAGCCCCTCGAACGCGTCGTCAGTGGCGTTGCGATCGAAGAATCGGACGCGAGGACGGAGCGGTTCCTTACCGGCGGCTGCTAGCGTTTCGATCGCTGACTCGCGAACTGGTGAATCCGGAACTGATTGCTCGAGCCACGTGGCGGCGTCCGCACAGCGAATGTCATCATTCCCTGTCTCGCTTTCGTCGGTCGAACCGTCGACGAGGGCGCGATATGCTCGAGCGACGAGTTCACGTTCGTCGTCTTCGAGCTCGAAGCTGGCGTAGGCCTCGGTCACCTTGAAATACCGCATCCGAGCGGCCAGGTCTCGAGCAAAGCGAACGTGTGGGTCCTGGTCGGGACCAACCGGAATCACGGTCGGTTTCGGTTCGTCGAGGTTCGGATACAGGATGTCGGCCATCTGGGTGACGACCGACTGCATGTGGGAGACGCTCGTTTCGCCGTTGAAGCCGTAGATAGCCTGGAACTCCGAGAAGTTCGCCTTCGCGCCGAGTTCGAAGGCGAGATTTTGCACCTCGATGTTCTCCGACTGTCGATACAGCGTCCCCTCCTCGGGATCGAACCCGAGCGCGAGAAGCGACAGGAGGTAACTCTCTGCGTGCTCGTCGATTTCGTCCCAGGTCATCCCCCGGGCAGCGTGAGCTTCGAGGTCGGCGATCAGTCCATACACGTCGCCACCCTGCTTTTGGTGCCAGATCAACTCGTCGAAGACGAGCTTGTGGCCGATGTGTGGATCGCCAGTGGGCATGAAACCCGAAAGCGCCGCGAACTCCTCGCCTGCCTGCATCGCCTCAGCGACCGGCCGATAGTCGCGGTGGCCGAAGATGACGCCCCGACGCATCAGGTAGTGTGGGTCCGGAACCGACGGGAGGAGTTCGTCGAACTCCTCGATTCCGAACTCTTCGAAGAGGGTTCGATAGTCGTCGACTGTCGAGGATCCCCACGGATCGAGGACGACGTCGTCGACCGTTCCGCCGTCGGTTCGACGGTCGCCGTCCGTCCGGCGATTCGAAGACGCTCTGGCGTCTGAGTCCTTCGAATGACCCGGGGCCGTTATGGAATCGGCCACTGGATCCTGTGAGTCCTCGTTCATGCACCAAGGTCGGTCGTGTCCTCCCAAAAACCGTTCGTTTGCCGGAGGTGCTGGCTCAGGGGGTCAACCGGGCGATGGAACGCCATCGGATTTTAGCCGATTTGTCTGCTTCTTCCGACGCCGTATTTTCGACGAGGGCGTACACCATCTGCTTGCGAACGCCGTGTGCCAGCCTGACGTCGAGGGCCAGATCCCGCGGGGACAACACGACGTCGGTCGGCAGGACTCGAACGAGCGACTCCGAGTGGCCGAGTGAATCGACGGACTCGACGGCGGCGTAGGTCCGGAAATCGGCACCGAACTTGAAACCCGTCTTGGGAACGAGTCCGCGCTTCCTGAGCTCCCGGTAGGTTGCGAGGCGACGATCAAAGCGCGCTCCCTCCAGCGCCCGACCCCGATTTACCAGTGCTTTTACACCGCCGTTGATCGAGAGACGACCGGTGTCCGCGAGGTGGACCGCCTCCAAAAGCGACAGTTGCAACGGCTCCCCCGTGGGTCCGAGACGCTGGCCGAAGAACTCTATGTCGTATATAGCGGACGGCGGATCCCAGCAGAGGATCCGATCGTCGAATCGATCGCCGTGGAAAGAGCCCGCGACGACCGGTTCGTTGGATCCGCCCGGGTCCGGGACGCCTGTCTCAAGATACGTGATTTCGCTCTCCTCGTCGACGACGGCGAGCACGACGTCACCGAGCGTGTCGGGGTGAAGCGATTCCCGTTCGCCAACGACGCGAACTCGGTGTTCGACCAGTCCGTCCCACGGACCCTCGCCACGTGGGTGCACGACGAAATCTGCTCCCTCGGGTCGATCGACCCAGTCGGGACGGGCCGGCGAGAGGTAGAACCCGCGTTCCCTGAGGTCGGTGTAGACGACGAACGGCACGACGATTTCCTCGTTCTCCCCTAGAAACGACGAAAAATCGAGTCCGTCGACGGTCCCGAGATCCCCCCGATAGAGGAGGTGCGCGGCTTCGACTCGAGAGAGGACCACGCCGTCGCCGCGGGGCCGACCGTATCCGCGGGAGTCGTAGTATCGTTCGCGTCCGTTTGCGCCGATTTCGACGACGCCATCGGACAGGTGGCCCTGCATGGACGGCTATCGAGGCCCCTCGGGTATATCGGCTGTGATCGTCGCCTGTCTCGTCGTCGACCCAGTTGCGATCACCGGCCAGGTTCGTCATTGGGTCGATTTCGAGCTTCGCGCGAGCCATCGTCCACGTCGTTCGGACGTTTCATACAGTTACGTCCGCCCCTCCGAACAACTCGCATCGAGACATCGTCCACCAGTCGCCGTCTCGAACCACGGCAGGCCGCACGCGCAGTCACCGTCCACCACGCCGGCAGGGATCGAAAACTCCGTCTCGCAGTCTGGATAGCGAACGCACCCTGCCAGCAGTCCGCCTCGACGGAGGATCCGGAGGACCGAGCCACACTTCGGACACGTCCAGACGCCATCGAAGCGCCCCACGACACGGTCGTCCAGCGACTCACAGCTGCGATCGATGCAGAGATCGAATGGCTCTCCTCGTTCGACCCGTATGCGCGGCAATCCACAGTCACAGGATGAAACGTCCTCGAGTACGGTGGAACCTGGCGGAAGCGAAAACCTGTCGCCACAGTCGAGACAGACTACGGTGCCGCGGGTGCGAACGAGCGCGCCTCCACATCGACAGGAGCCGACCGGAATTCCCGCGGGCGTCGTATCGTGTTCCGTAACCGTGACGTCACCAACGGCTTCGACTTGGAGCATCTCGTCGCCGTCGATGGCCACGAGCCAGGTCGGGTCCTCGGTTATCGAGAGACTCTCCGGCCGGGTGAGCCAGGCGACCGGCTGGTAGCCGTCGACGTCGTGGACGAGGACGGTGTCGTCTGGCTTCACGATTGCGATGACGTGGCCGCGGATGCGACGTTCCCGGACGCCATCGGATCTGATGAGACATTCACCGGCGATAGTGCGCGTGGACATGGAATGGGTTGGCTCGTTCTGGTATTTGAATGGTTGCCCCGATACTTGCGTACCGTACGGTCATTCGAACGCTACGGTTTTCTTCGTCCGGTCCCACGGCTGTGACATTGTGACCGGACTTCGACCGGCCGAGCTCGACGAACGCCTGGAGCGTGGGGATCGTCCATTCCTCCTCGACATCCGTCCCCGCGAGAACTACCAGTCTGGCTCTATCGACAGGAGTCACAACCTGCCCGTCTACCACGACCTTGCCGGAGGTGACGAGGCATCGCTTCGGGATCGCCTGGACGAAATTCCACGCGAACGGGAGGTCGTGGTCGTGTGTAAGATGGGGTTCGTCGCGAAAAAAGCGACCCGACTCCTCGATGAAGAGGGATACGATGCGGTCACGCTCGCCGGCGGAATGTCAGGATGGAACGGCTATCGGAACGACACGCTGATGTACAAACTTCGGTCGATACTCTGGCGGGTATTTTGAATCGAGGGCGACTCGCTCACGCAGATATCTCGTAGCCTGCGTCCTCGACGGCCGCGGCCACGTCGTTCATCGGTGCGGACTCCTCGATCGTCACCAAATTCGCTTCGTGGTCTGCACTCACGGAGGGAACGCCCGAGAGTTCGCCGATTGCCTCTTCGACGGCCGATTCGACCGACACACGGGTCGACGAGTCGTTCCTCCTGTGCGTCGCGGCGGGTGTTCAATCCGGATCCGAACACCTGCTCGCCCGAGCGATCGTCGACGGCAGTGCCGAACGCAACATCGAGGTGGACGAACCATCGACGTTCGAGAACGTCCCCGGACAAGGCCGACACCATCGCCGCGATCCAGTCCGACGGCAGCCAGGCGATCACGGTGGGAGACGGCGTCAACGATGCTCAGGCCCTCAGGACCGCCCACAGCGGCATGGGGATCGGCTCTGGAACTGACGTCTCCATCGAGAACATTGACATCACGCTGATGCGGGACGATCCGGAGGACGTCATCAAGGCGATGCGGATCGCCGACGCCACAATTTCGAAGGTCCGACAGAACCTGTTCTAGGCGTTCGCCTACAACGTGGCATTGATCTCTATCGCCTCGATCGGGCCGTCGAATCCCACATTAGCGGGGATCGCAATAATTGCCTTCAGCGTGTCGGTCGTCTCGAACAGCTTGACCTTCATGAAGTGGGGCCTCACACGAGTACGTATTATTGCCGTTCCGCCCGTTCGTGTGGGCCCGTGAACGGATTGTGGGATAGCGGCTATTTTCGATTGGTCGTAGGGTGGCCGAGACTAGGGGTTCGTGGTGAGTTAACTGATATTGATCAAGGTGTAGGGGGTAGCCCCAACTCGCGGTTTGTGTCAGTCCTCCTCGAGGTCCCGAGTTTCGTAATCGGGTGCGGTGAAAAACCGCTCTCGATGGTAGTACAGGAGTGCCACGAGTGACCCCACGAGTATCGCACGAATGACGTACGGCGGGTGTGTCAACGACAGTTGTAGGTAGTGTGGAAAGGAGAGACAAACCTCGGGAACCGGCGGTTCGAAAAAGTCCCTATATGAGCCGCAAAACGCTGCAGTGTCCCAGATCCGCCAGCTGTTGTTGACGATAGCGGTTGCGACGAGGGTCCCGAATGCACCGAGTACCCAGAGGCCGGCCATGATCAACACGTCGCGTTTCACGGAGGGGGAGATGTCCCCAATTGAGTTAAAGACTCGCCCATCTGTGGCAATCACGGGACGCGGGGCTTTTCTATGCGGCAACCGAGGATCGAGCCATGACGTCGGTCGAGGCCAAACGCGAGGCTGCCCGGGAGGATCTCTCGCAGTTCGATAGCGTCGTCGTTGCCTTCTCCGGTGGCGTGGATTCGTCGGTAGTCGCCGCTATCGCCGAAGATGCTCTCGGACGCGACGCCGTCGCCTGCACGGCCAGAAGTGAAACGCTCCCAGCGGCCGAACTCGACGAGTCGCGCCGCGTCGCCAACGAGATCGGGATCCGCCACGAAGTCGTGGAATTTTCGGAACTCGAAAGCGACGACTTCGTGGCGAACGACGGCGATCGGTGCTACCACTGCCGAACCATGCGGCTCGGAAAACTGTTCGAACGGGCCCGGGAACTCGAAATCGACGTGGTCTGTGATGGCACCAACGCCTCGGATCCTGGTGAAGGTCATCGTCCCGGACTCAGGGCCGTCGACGAACTGGAGGCGTACTCGCCGCTTCTGGAACACGATATCGATAAATCCGAGGTCAGAGAGATCGCCCGGGGATACGATCTCTCGGTGGCGGACAAGCCAGCGATGGCCTGTCTGTCCTCGCGAATTCCGACTGGCCTGGAAGTAACCGAGACCAAGCTCTCGCGAATCGAATCGGCCGAACGACTCCTCCGGACGTGGGGGTTTTCACAGTTTCGCGTGCGGGATCACGAGGGCCTGGCCAGAATCGAGATCGGTGCCGATGAACTCGATGCCGCGCTCACGCCCGAATTCGCCGCGGCCGCGCGCGACCACATGATCGATCTCGGATTCGACCACGTCACGCTCGACCTCGTGGGGTATCAGACGGGAAGCGTCTCGCCAGCAGAGACGAGTGCTCCCGACACGACGGACGTACTCGGTGTCGAGTACCCGACCGACGATTGATTACCTGGGAGCCGACCGCTCACTGCGGCTCGCAGTCACCGCCACTCGGTGTGATTTTCGCGAACCACGTCCGGGGTGATGGCGTCGATTTCGTTGACGGCGCAGTTTTCCTGGTGATGGGTCCGGAGTGCCGTCTCGACGTCCATGCCCTTTACGTGGCCGAGCAGGAGGTTGATCGGCCCGCCGTGTGAGACCACCAGGATGGTCTCGCCGTTCGCCTCGGTGCGGAGTTCCTCGAACCGTCCTGAGACGCGCTCGTAGACGTCTAACAACGATTCCCCGCCCTCCGGCGTCCGATCGACGGCCCGGTAGCCCGATTCGCCGAGCGAGAACGCGGGGAATCGTTCCCCGACGTCCTCGTAGCCCAGACCCTGGTAGATACCTATGTCCCTCTCGCGCCAATAGTGCTCGTGACCCAGCGGGACGTCCGTATCTAGCGTTTCGGAGACGATATCGGCGGTCTCTCGCGTCCGCTCTAGATCCGAGGCAATGATTCGATCCACGTCGTACCGATCGGAGATCCACCGACCTGCCGCGGCTGCCTGATCGCGTCCACGGTCGTTGAGGGGAACCGGGGCCCACCCCTGCATCCGCCGGTTCCGGTTCCAATCTGTTTCGCCGTGTCGAAGTGCCACCACGCGGCCCATACACGCGCCTATCCGGTCGGTGCCAATGAAGGCTTCCCTCCACCGGCGCGATAGCCTCGAAGCCGTTCGACAGAGTGGACCGTACATATATCCGATCGTGGCGAGAGTAGTTTGCATGCCGACCTTCGTAACCCTGATCCGATACGAGAGTTTTGAAACCATGGCCGACGTGGACCCCGAGGAATTTCTCGAACCCACCCGGGCGATCATTCGGGCACACGACGGCGAGCTACAGGAGTACTATCTCACCATGGGACAGTACGACGCGGTCGCTGTTGCCTCGTTCCCCGACGCCGAAGCGGCCACCCGGGCGTACCTGACGTTACTCCAGCACGGCGGCGCGGAAACCGAAACACTCCGGGCGTTCACCGAGAACGAAACTCGCGACATCATCGGCGTCCTTTCGGAACCGGGTGCCGCCTGAGGTGTCGATTGACCCGGTGTGGTGACAGGGGAGAAACTGGAGTCAGGGCGTCCTCCTCCGCAACTCGGGGAACGATTAGGTGAGGAGACGAGACCGGAATTGCGCGGGTTCTACCACTACAGCGAGTTCCCCGACCCCCACAATACGAGCAAGGTCGATTCACAGCGAGTCGTGTCGCTACCTCCCGACCCACCGCAATACGAGCAAGGTCGACTCGAAAAGCCCGATCATCGTGGCTGCGACGATGATCGGGGCCATCCCCGTGGGATCGGGGCTGAAAAGGAAGGCGACGCCCAAGAAGGCCGCCCAGAAGTACAGCCGTTTGCTCGCGAGCCACCGTCGGGTGGTCAGTCCCATCATTATTGCGAGCATGATGAAAAGCGGGATTTGGAAGATGGCGGCAAACAGCCCCAGCATGAGGACCATCAGGTCGAACGTCTCCGTCAGCCCGAACGCGATCATCGCTGCGTCCTGAGAGTAATACAGGAAGTACGTGAAGATCGCGGGTAACACCAGAAAGTACGCAAAGAGGACACCGAAGGCGGCCAGCACGAGGCTTGCGGGCACGGACGCGAGATAGTACCGGCGCTCCTGTGGATAAAGCCCCGGCCGCATGAACAGGTAGGTCTGATACACGAACACGGGGAGCGCGACGATGAATCCGGCGAGCGTGGCCACCTTCAACCGGGCGAGGATAAGTGCGAGCGGGTGATAGACACGCGGATCGGCGGTCCCGTCCATCGGAAGCATCGAGTACCACAGGAATGTGATGATCCGATCGCCGAACGGAAAGACGATCCCGGACACGATCGCCATCACCACGATGACGATCCCTAGCCGCCGGACCATCTCTTCGATATGGTCCGCAAGCGGCATCTCCTCGTCCGATTCCGGACCATCGCCGAGTACCCCTTCGTCGACGTCGAAAGCGTCGTCAGTGGCCTCGGCCATTAAGAACCGGTCGGTACCAGGTGTTTGTAAGCCTTCTTTTCTCCCTGGCGAATGCCAACCACCACTGATTCACATCCAGACGCTGGATCCAATCGCCCCTCGCATCAGTTCTCGAGTGCGTCGGCGATCCGCTGAAGTTCGCGTCGGACGTCGTGAATCTCGTCTCGCATCTTCCGGAGTTCGCTCACCACTTCCTCGTTGCCGCCCTCACCGCGACCGCCCTGTCCGCCACCCATCATGCTGCCGCCCGGGCCACCGCCCATCATGCCGCCCATCATCTGAGCGAACGGGCTTCCGCCACCGCCCATTCCGCCGCCGGGACCGCCGCCCATAAGTTCCTCCATTCGGTCGTCGCGTCTGTCGCGATCCTCGCCTTCTCCGCCCTCTTCGGCACGTTCCTGTCGGATCTCCTCTACGCGTTCGCGGAAGGATTTTTCCTCGCCGTTTTCGTTCTCGGCGTCGCTTGCCTCGTCATTTCCGTTCTCGCCATTGTTGGTATCGCCTGCTTCGGCCTCCTCGTCTGTCATACCCGGACTTTCGACTCCGGATAGAAAAGTCCGGGGTATTCAGTCGAGTTCGAACGCGCCCAGACTCGACTGGAGCTCTTGTGGCGTGGCATCCTCGTGTAATTTGTATCCCACCAGGTCCCGCAGGTCGACTGCGTAGCTGCTCCCTGCTCGGTCCAGCACGAGAATGCGACCCTTAATGCCACGGATCGTTCCGCTTGCGAGCGTCTCGGCAACCGGTGCGCGTTCCAGATCCAGACCGTAGTCGAATTCACGGGTCTCGATCGAGTGGAATCCTTCGAGGAGGCGCTGCCATGCCCCATCGTCCACCGATCGTCCCAGCCCCGCCACTTTCGTCGGGACCCGAACCCGATCCGGGATGCCGTCTGCGGCAATATCGGCCTCGATTTCGCGAGCGATGCGCCCGTTTTCTACCGTCCGAACCAGCGCGGCGCGGTCGGCCCCTTGCTCTCGTAGCCGGGTTTCGAGACGCTGACGCTTCGTGACGCCGACCTTGAACGTCCGTGGGGCGAACGCCGCGAGGTAGATCGCGTGCTCTTGGTGGCAGTCCATCTCTGTTTTCAGGCACGTCCCCGTACAGCGAGCACAGACCCACGTGGAATCGTGGACGTCACAGTACGGTGCAGAGGGGGCCTCGCACGAGACGTGCGAAGTACCGTTGATTGCGCCCGCACATCGCCGCTCACCGAGCGAAAAGGAGAGTCGGTTGCCCTTGGGCAAAGGTTCGCGCTCCACGACGCCGTCGCGTGCGACGAGCAGCGCGGGCTCGGCGTCCCCGGCGGCTCCAGTGTCGTATCCGACGGCTTGCACGAATGCAGGTAGGTCGTGGCAGGTGTAATACCTGTTGCTGTCCGCTGGAATGGGGGTGGATTGCGTAGCGTTCGTTCTCGTATTGGCGGCCAATACGGAGGGCATCGAAACGAAGTTTCGGGGTGTGACAGTGACTACAGACGAGGCCTCGGCATGATCGACGGCACCGACCCCGCGACGATCTGGACGTGTAGCGGTGACTACAGACTAGGTCTTAGGGTGTACCGGTGACTATCTCGGTGCCGGGGCGTGACGAACGTTCCTAGGAGCGTTCGAATGGCCACTTGTATCGAGAGTATTTATATTCCCGACGCACGCCCCCTTTCGTATGATACTTTCCGACGTCGACATTCGTCGGCGGCTTGAGGACGGCGAGCTCGTCGTCGACCCGCTCGACGATCCCGAACTCCAAATCCAGCCGGCCAGTATCGATCTCCGTCTCGGTCGCGAGTTCCTCGAGTTCCAGCGGACCAACATCCCATGCATCCACTTCGACAGCGAACAGGAGATCTCCAAGTACGTCGACGAGACTTACGTCGAAGAGGGCGAGGAGTTCATCCTTCACCCCGGCGATTTCGTCCTGGGGACCACGAAGGAACGAGTGGCGATTCCTCCGGACCTTATCGCTCACGTCGAGGGCCGATCGTCGCTCGGACGCCTGGCGATCGTGGTTCACGCGACCGCCGGCCTGGCGGATCCGGGATACGAGGGCCAGATCACCCTTGAGCTGTCGAATCTCGGCACTGCCCCGGTCGCGCTGTCGCCGAATATGCGAGTTTCACAGCTCACGTTTACCGAACTCAAGACTCCCGCCGAGCGACCATACGGTGCTGAACGGGGATCGAAATACCAGGGGCAGAGCGGACCACAGGCCTCCCGGATCCAGGGGGACCGCGAGTTCGGGGGCGAACAGTGAAATTCGTCGAAGAAATCGTCGTCGAGGAGTTCCTGCCGACGTTCAGGTCGATGCTCGCCGGGGCTCTCCGGGAACGCGACCTGACCCAGAGCGACGTCGCACAGTTACTGGGTATCAGTCAAAGTGCCGTCTCGAAGTACGCACATGGCGAGGTTCGAATTAACCCCGAGATCGCCGACGACGAACGGGTCCAGCAACTGGTCGAGCGACTCTCGGACGGTCTCGTCCACGAGGAGATGTCTCGCGTTCAGGCCCTCGTCGAGACGGAGATTCTCATCCGGGAGCTCGAGCGCGGTGACCTTCTCGCCCGGATCCACGAGCGGGCCTACCCCCCGCTGTCGGCGTACGGGGGTACCTTCGACGTCCACGATCCGGACAGCGAAGTCCGGACCACGGAGCGTATACTTGCGTCGGTGCGCCGCGGTCTCCGATCGCTCGAGAACACGAACGGCTTCCCCCGACTCGTTCCCGCAGTGGGATCGAATCTCGTCGAAGCACGTCCGGACGCGGAATCGGTCGACGACGTGGCCGCCGTCCCTGGTCGAATCCTCGACGTCATGGGTCGGACCACGGTCCCGGCAGACCCGGCGTTTGGTGTCTCGGAGCACGTCGCGTCGGTATTGCTCTCTGCACGCGAGGCTGGGGCGGACGCCCGCGCCGCGTTGAACATTCGATACGATTCCGACATCGTCGATGCCCTTGAATCTGCGGGGTACGTGACCGCAGAGTTCGACGCCGAAACGAACCTCGACGCGGCGATTGAGACGGCCATCGACGAGACTCCAGAAGCGTCGATACTCTACCAGACTGGTGGGTTTGGCGTCGAA
>JBKGZK010000026.1:0-26337 GCA_046545615.1 Natronomonas sp. | reverse complement strand
GACGAGGATGGAGATGAAGACGAAGTTGTAGACAAAGACGAGAATGCAGACTAGACGAATGCACCGGGGTGGTGGTCACCCGCCGAAACGTGAGCCACCGAGTATCGCGTCGTTTCCGATCAACTTCGCTCCTCGAGTTTGGTTTTGATCTCTTCTGGGAGGTCCTCGTGGATCTCGGCGAGACGATCGACGAACTCCTCGGCGAGATCTGCAGCCACGTCCTCGTCGGTATCGCCGAGCATTCGATTCGCGATTTTCTCCTCCACCAGTTCCGCAGCTTCCTCAGAGACCTGCTCTTCGACTTCGTCTGAAACGCGGGCTTCGATCTCCTCGGCGACCTGTTCTTGCGCTTCCTCGGTGACGTGGGCTTCGATCTCTGACGGCACCTCTCGTTCGACAGTCTCTGAAACCTGCTCTTGGACCGTTTCCGGCACACGCTGTTCGGCTTCCGCAGCAACCTTTTCTTCCGCCTGCCGGGCGACCATCGTCTCGGCCTCCGCGGCGACACGTTCCTCGGCTTCCTCGGCAACTTGTGCTTGTGCCTCCTCAGCCACCTGGGCTTCGGCCTCTTCTGCGACCTCCTGTTGGAGGATTCGTTCGTATACCGTCATGTTCTCCCAGGTCCGGAGAATGTATCCGAGAATGAGGCCGCCCTGGAAGGCGACAACGCGTCCGTCGAGGCCGACGAATAGCAAATACCCGAACCCGATCGCAAAGGCAATTCCGTAGACCACGTCGATGAAAAACTGTGTCTTCCGTCCCTGAAACCGCCCCTTCATCGTGTATGATTATGGCCCTCTCGGTTAAGAGTTCGCTGCTTGCAGATCGAACTGACCCGCTGTCATCGTCTTCCAGACAGCATCTCCGTCCCAGATCAAACGAACAGAAGCAATCGAAACGTACCGTACGATCCTAGGGTCGCGAGTATCGGGACAACGTTCTGGATGACCACGACGCGACCGGTCGTTCCCGGATCGAAGAGGTCTGCCGTTGCCGGAAGATCTCCGGCTGAAGCTTCACCGATCGCGTCCCTCGAAATCGGTTCGAGTCCAGGAGATGGATCGCCCACAGTCGGCGATCGATCCGCTCCGAGCGCACCCGTCGAGAGCTGGATCTTCTCACCACGGACGGCTTCCACGATCGTGACGGTGCGTGTCGCCCGTCCCCATCCAAGACCCACGATACTGAGGGTCGCAATGATCACGAACTGGACCGGGACCCCGAGCGCTGAAAGCACGACCACGATCGTCGAACTCACCACAGCAACGATCACCGCAGCCGTCAGCGGAAGATCGGTGATGTCGTTTCCGAGCGTTTGCATCGTCCGTCGGGCGATAGTGAAAGTGCCGATTGAAACTGCCACGGAGCCGAGCACGATGGCCGTGTTCATCCCGAGTTCCCCGCTTCCGACGAGCGGAGCGACGGCGTTTGCAACGTTACTCGCGCCTGAACTGAACGCCATCAGACACCCGATACCGACCACAGTAACCGTCCCGAGAACTTCTCGTTGAGTCGTTGACTCCCCCGGTACTACTCGCGGAAATGATCCGGACCTGTCGATCCGAAGGAGTGGGCCCTCCGAGCGATCGATCGCGAACGCGCGATCGATGTGCGGATAGAGATACCGACCGATCATAACCGAGACCCAAAATCCGATCACAGGCGAGAGAATCCACCAGGAGACGATCTCACCAACGACGGCGAAATCCAATTCACCGGCCGCGAGTCCAAAACCCGCGATTGCCCCCACCGCAGTCATAGACGTTGAAGCTGGGACACCGGCCAGGTTGCCGACCAGCAGGGCTCCACCGATGAAAAACAGGACGAGTATGCTGGCTTCGAGCGTGAACGCGCTGGGGTCGCGGAGAAGGTCGCTCCCGAGCGTTTCGACGACTCGCCTGCCGAGTGTCCAGGCCCCACCGAAGAAAAACACTGACATCAGGGTTGCCGCCGCCAACTTTCCGATCGCACCCGCTCCGACTGCGGGCCCGAATGCGGGCCCGGTTGTCGCACCCCCGATGTTGTATGCGACGAACCCTGCGACCACCACACCGACGACGAGAAGACCCTCACTCACGGCTCGGTCGAAAATCTGGCTTCGACTGGAATAAATCCTCGCTGTTCGGCACGGACTCGGGACCTGGCAATCGTCTCAGGGAAGCGGACAAAGACTCGCGGTCAGAAGCGCCCGATGGCTAGAGTCGTTTCTGGCCCCGTGAATTATTCCGCGGTCGTTGTGAACGACGCCAGGAGCGGAAATGGTCTCCGTCGTATCCCCCTGCATTACGACGACCCGTCCCTCGAGGATGTGGAAGACGTTGACTGATTCGGCATGTTCGTGTGGATCGACGGACGCTCCGGGTCCCAGCGCGAATAATTTTACGAGGACCGCCTCGTCGACGACGAGCTCGGCTGTCTCGACCGCCCCTTCATCGGGGTGGATCGTCGGGAGTTCGTTGAGACTCATGATACCAGCTTCGTCGTCGGGGATCAAAGTTCTGTACGTCGCTTGCCGCTCGCGAACGGGATACCCCACAATCTTGGGTTCTCTTCGACGGACGAACGCTTATACGAAGAACCGCCCCAGGAGGAGATATGGAGAGTCTCAACAGGATGGCACTCGAACTCGTCGACGAGGCCATCGACTTCGCTGACGAGCTCGCAATCGAGGTTCACGAGCTCGACAATGGCGCAATGGTTCTCGATTTCGGCGTCGAGGTGGCCGGTGGCGTAGAGGCCGGATTGCTCCTTACGGAGATCCAGACCGGCGGCCTGTCGACCGTCCAGATTGGTATCGAGACGATCGGCGATGCACCCCTCACACACGTCGAGACCGCGACAGATCATCCGGCGCTCGCGTTACTCTGCTCGCAGAAGGCCGGCTGGGAGGTATCCGTCGACGGATTCGAGGGTCTGGGGAGCGGTCCAGCACGTGCACTCGTCGCTGAAGAGGAGGAGTTCCAGCGCGTGGGATACCGCGACGGCTCCGACTTTGCCGTGCTCGCGATCGAAAGCGAGTCACTCCCCAACGAAGCCGTTGCAGAACACGTCGCGAAACTTGCGGAGATCCCCGTCTCTAGCGTGTTCCTACCGACGTTTTCGACTGCCAGTCTTACCGGAAGCGTCGTCCTCGCCGGTCGGGCAGCGGAGGTCACCGCATTCCGTCTTTCCGAACTCGGATACGACCCGCTGGATATGCGTTCAATGGTCGGTTCCGCCCCCGTCGCCCCCGTCGCGGCTGACGAGGCGACGGCGATGGCACGGACCAATGATGCACTCGCATATGGTTCGCGCGTGCACGCGACAGTCGATACCCCATTCGATCGATTCGATGACCTTCCCTCAACCGCGAGCCAGGCGTACGGCCGCCCGTTCTTGGATATTTTCGAATCGCACGACTGGGACTTCAGTGCGATTCCCGTGGAAGTGTTCGCGCCGGCGTCCATTACGGTCGACGTGGCCGGCCGAGACGTCTTCGTAGTTGGGGGCGTCGACGAGACATTACTGGCCGATAGCTTCGGATTGTGAACCCAGGGGTATTGAAGTGTACGCCAGCCTTCGGGTCCCACATGCGACTCGACGGCATCCGCGTACTCGATATGACGCGCCTCCTTCCCGGTCCGTATGCGACGCAACTCCTCGCCGACGCCGGCGCCGACGTAATCAAGGTCGAAGACACGGGCATGGGTGACTACGCCCGACACGGGGACGAACAGACGTCACGTGGCGTGAGTCCGATGTTCGACGCCATCAACCGTGGCAAGCGATCGATCTCGATCGACCTCAAGAACGACGACGGTCGCGAAGCGTTTTACGAACTCGTAAAAGACGCCGACGTGATCTTCGAACAGTTCCGCCCCGGCGTCGTCGAGAAGCTCGGCGTCGACTACGAGACGATCCGCGAGTACAATGACGACATCGTGTATTGTTCGTTGTCGGGATACGGTCAAACGGGGCCGTATGCTGGCAGAGTCGGTCACGATCTCAACTACGTCGGGGTGGCTGGATTGCTCGATATGACTCGCGAAGACGAAACGATGGCACCCCAGATTCCCGGGTACCAGATCGGCGACCTCGGCGGCGGCCTGTTCTCCGCATTTTCGATTCTGGGAGCACTGCTTTCGAGGGAACTCGGTACCACCGGTGGCGAGTACATTGACGTGGCGATGACGGACGTCGTGGCGTCGTTCTCCCAGCACGTGGCACCAGCCGCACTTCGGGGGGATAATCCCCGGCCCGGCGGGACGACGCTCACCGGCCAGTTCGCCTGTTACGACATCTACGAGACCAAAGACGGCCGGTACGTGACCCTTGGCGCACTGGAGCCGAAGTTCTGGGATGCGTTCTGCAGCGAAGTCGGGAGGGCGGACCTCATAGAGCGCCATATGGAGGGAACCGAGGAACTCAGAGAGGAGGTCGCCGAGGTGTTCGCCTCAAAAACCCTCGCCGAGTGGATGGCGGAGTTGAGCGATGAAACCATGACCGGACCGGTAAACACTCCCGAGGAGATGGTCGCGCACAAACAGCTTCTGGCCCGCGGGGTCGTCGAACACCCTGACGACGAAGACGTTCCGCCGCGTGTCGGGTTTCCAGCTCAGTCCACGGCAGAACCGCCGGAATCGCCGACTGAGATTCCCCAACAAGGTGAACACACCGAAGACATCTTGGAAGCGGCTGGCTTCGACGAGACGGAAATCGCTGCCCTCCGGGATGCGGACGCGATCAGGTGATCGACTCGAAAGAGCGGTGACATTGGGACGAAGACACCCTGCTATTTGACCGTCCCCGACGAATTGTGCACGATGACAGAACATGACGTCTTCCTGCCGGTCGGTGCACAACCCACGCTGGACGCACTCGTCGCGCAGGTAACGGAAGCCGAGGAACTCGGATACGATCGCGCCTGGCTCCCCGAAACCTGGGGCCGGGAAGCGGCAACGGTCCTCGCGATTGCGGCCGATCGTACCGATCGAATCGGACTCGGGACGAGCATCGCTAACACGTACTCCCGGTCGCCCGCGTTGCTCGGACAGCTTGCTGCCACCCTCCAGGAGGCAAGCGACGGCCGGTTTCGACTCGGCGTGGGCCCGAGCGGTCCGATTGTAATCGAGAACTGGCACGGCGTGGAGTTCGGTAATCCACTCCGCCGGACCCGGGAAACGATCGAGATCGTAAAGCAGGTTCTCTCGGGCGAGGTAGTCTCCTACGACGGAGAGTACTTCGATCTGGACGGGTTTCGATTGCGGTTCGATCCTCCAGAACCCACGCCGCCCGTCGACGCAGCTGCGCTCGGTCCGAAAGCTGTCGAACTGGCGGGTCGATTCGCCGATGGATGGCACGTCATCCACTACACTCGGGAGGGTCTCTCGGAGCGACTCGAAGATCTCCGACGGGGTGCCGAACTCGGCGGTCGCGATCCCGACGAAATCAGAGTTACGATGTCCGTGGGTTGTTGTGCCCTTGCGGACGGTGATCGGGCACGAGAACTCGTCGCCCAACACACCGCATTCTACATCGGGGGTATGGGTACCTACTACCGGGACAGTCTCGCGCGGCAGGGAGAATCGGAACTCGCCCACGCGATCTACGACGCGTGGCAGGACGGTAACCAGGAACGGGCAACCGAGTTAGTGCTTGAGGAACTCGGCGACAAGATGGGTGCGGCCGGCACACCGGAGGAAGCCCGCGAACGGTTGCGGCCCTTCCTCGAATCCGACGATATCGACGCAGTGAACGTCTCGTTCCCACGGGGTGCAGGTCCGAAAGAAGTTGGCTCCACCATGCGGGCACTCGCCCCCGACGCAATGTGAACACTCTACTGTCGACGTTCTGGTCGGGAAGGGGTTGGCATCGAAGCTGTTCTACGCCTCAAGGTAGACTCGTCCGAAACCGAACGCCTTCATATCGTGGAACTCACCCATAGTGACATGACGGAGCCACTGCCGCCGCTGGCCGTCGACATCGACGGCACGCTCACGCGGCCCGACAAGTCGATCGATCCCCGGGTCTTCGATCCACTTCGAGCGTGGGCCGACCGCGCGCCGGTCGTGATTGCAACAGGGAAGTCGTTTCCATTTCCGGTGGGACTGTGTGAATTCATCGGAATTCCCCTCGCCGTGGTTGCGGAAAATGGTGGTGCGGTGTTCGTCGATTCTGCGGACGAAATTGTATATAACGGGGACCCTGAAGGGGCCGATGCCGTTGCCGTAGAATTTCGTGCAGCAGGTTACGACCTCGGCTGGGGACCGGTGGATCCAGTCAACCGATGGCGAGAAACGGAACTCGCGGTCGCGAGGGACCAACCGCTTGACATCCTCGAGCGCATCGCCGCCGAACACGATATGAACGTCGTGGATAGCGGGTACGCCTATCACGTCAAATCCCGTCAGGTCAACAAGGCACGGGGGTTGGAAACTGCTGCTTCGCTCCTCGATCGGTCAGCAAACTCGTTCGTCATGATCGGCGACTCTGCGAATGATGCAGAGGCCTTCGACATCGTTGGCCAGGCCATTGCGGTCGCCAATGCCGACGAGGCTGCTCTCGCTAAGGCAGACGTCGTCACGGACGGCGCCTTTGCCGACGGCTTTCTCGAGGCCGTGAATGCAGTATGTTCGGATTACGAGTAGCGAATTGTCTTTATCCATGCAAAATATTCAAGTGGGTTCGCTGATAATTGGTACCGATAACCATGCCATGTCGTGTTATGTTTTCTGCGATCGATGAGATCCCTCGTGATTCTCACGTATGCCACGTCGACGAACTCGACTGGCCAGCAAAGTCGCTTCTCGCAACCGCGGACAAAGATGCATCGACGGACGTCACGGAGGATGTCGTCGAAGCGTTCGGCTCTTGCGACGTGGTAAAGTATACGGACTACCTCGAAGTGTCTATCGAGTGACTATCGCCGCTCACGCCCACCAATTTTGTCGTCGAGAGGTTCCTATGAAAAGTCTGGGAGGTCGTCGGGAGCCTCGTACTCCGATTCCCAGTCGATGTACTCGTCTTTGAGTATCTCACAGACGAGTTGACCGAATTCTGTCAGTCCAGCGTTGATTCCGGAGACCGTTCCCCACGAGTCTAGGTCCTCGTGAATGTCGCGTTCGCGCCAGTCCTCGGGGAGTCCCGGGGCGTGATAGCCGACCCGGTCGGCGAAGGAATCCCAGAAGAAATCGAACTGACCAACGAGTTCGAGATCCTCGACGATTTGCCACTGGCGTTCGTCGAGACTCGAATCCGAGGACCACTGCTCCCACGCGCGCTCCCAGGCCCCCTCGCGGAGAAACGCCTCGAGTTCGTCCCGCCGATAATCAGTATCGCCGACGACCTCCGCATCATCGTACTCGTTTGGGTCGAGGTCTCGGAGTTCCGGCGGCGGAGGCATTTCCGCGTCTAGGCTCATACCCACTCGTACGTCGAGCCCGACAATAAGGGTGGCTTCGAATCGGCGGACCGATGGCGGTTCCGCTCCCGTTCGAAGACTGTCTCGACGTCCGCGCGCACTATCGAGGCTCCGAGTGAAGGACATCGAGCGAACGGTTAAAATCGGAGGACTACCAATGTCTTCTATGGGAGAGACTATCGTGCCGCCGACGGGTCGGATCTGCGAGCGGTGTGGACGGACCGACGTCTGGGACGAGACGACAGAAAACTGGGTGATCGCGACGGCGGATGGCGAACGCCTCGTGGGTAGCAAACACTGCATCCATGAGTGGGACATCACCGGCCAGTACAACCCGATTGAAGGCGCGTAGGATGCCCACAGTTTACGTGACGGCACCACCAGAAGACGCGGACGACCTCGCACAATCCCTGGTAGAGGAACGACTGGCGGCGTGCGTCAATCTCGTCGACTGTCACTCGACGTACTGGTGGGACGGTGAGGTCGTCAACGAGGACGAGTCCATCCTCCTCGTCAAGACGACCGCCGAAGGGTACGACGAACTTCGACGCCGTATCGAAACGCTCCATCCACACGACGTCCCCTGTATCGAACGATTCGATGAGACGCACGTCTTGGACTCCTACGCAGAGTGGGTCTCCGCGGAAGTCGAGTGATACCATCGGGGCACCCGTATGGAACCCACACTTTCGGAAAGTACCGCTGACCGGCGTGCGATCCGGACGTTTCAGAACTTGACGGTTTGGGTGGAACGAGTACGTTCTGACGGGTTCGAACTCAAAGTTGGGAGGTCTCGATGTATCGGTCGGACAGAAACGACTCCGTGATCCATCAGTACCGTTACATTCCGTGGCCTCGCTGAGGAATCGGATTTGCTACAGGGTGATGAGAATGACGCTCCGCAACCAATAAACGCACCAATCCCCACTATTCGATAATGGCCGACTGGACGGAGACGTATCGCCCCACGACCCTGTCGGAGGTGCGCGGAAACGACAAGGCACGCGACGCCTTGAAAGAGTGGGCGGAAACGTGGGAGGACCACCGCGAAGCCGTTATTGTCCACGGATCGCCGGGCGTCGGTAAGACCTCGACGGCCCACGCGCTGGCCAACGACCTGGGCTGGCCCGTCTTCGAGCTAAACGCATCCGACACCCGGACGAAGGACGAGATCGAACGGTTTGCGGGTCGTGCCGCCGCCAATACCACACTCGGCGGTCAGAGACAGCTAATCCTTCTCGACGAGGCAGACAACCTCCACGGGAACAAAGACCGAGGCGGAGCAGCCGCTATGCGGGAGCTCGTCTCGGACGCCACCCAACCGATCGTCCTCATCGCCAACGAATATTACGAGATGTCGCGAGGGTTACGAGGCGCGTGCCGGGATATCGAATTTCGCGACGTCTCCACACGATCGATCGTGCCGGTCCTTCGGGACATCTGCCGCCGGGAGGACGTGGAGTTCGACGAGGACGTCCTGCGATCGATCGCGGACCGAAATCGGGGCGACCTCAGAGGAGCGATCAAGGATCTCCAGTCGCGCGTCCGCGACGGGAAAGTCACGGCGTCCGGCAGCGAAGGCGAACGAGATCGAACCGAGGACATCTTCGAGTTCCTCGATGCGACGCTGAAGGAGGCCTCCGCACAGGATGCGCTCCAGACTGCCTATTCCGTCGATGAAACCCCCGACAACCTGCTGTTGTGGATCGAGGACAAGGTCCCGAAGGTCTACGAGGCCGACGAACTCGCCGACGCATACGATCATCTCGCTGACGCGGACGTCTGGCTGGGACGGGTTCGCGCCACGCAGAACTACCGGTACTGGCGATATGCAACAGATAACGTGGCAGCGGGGGTCGCCGCGGTTCGACAGCACGACCGTGGTGGGTGGACACGGTATGGCGGGGCTCCGTATCGATCGTCCCGAGATGCCACGCGGGATCACGTTGCCGAACGGATCGCCCATGTGGCCGGGGTTTCGACGGCCACGGCTCGCCGAGAGATCCTCCCATATCTCGAGGTCATGACGCACCATTGCACGAATCGCGAACTCACGGTCCAGATGGCGGCCCGGTACGACCTCGATGCCGATCACCTCTCCTTCGTCACTGGATCCGGGAAGTCGACGAACAAGGTCCAGGACATCGTGGCCGACGCAGAAGAGCGACGTGAAATAGAGGCCATCGAACACACCGGTGACGCGTTCGCCCGTCTCGAAACCGAGGCGAACGCGACGGAGGCAACAACAGCCCCAGAAGGCGACAGGGAAACGCCCTCATCGACCAACGATCCCGATGGTGGCGAGATGACTGCAACCATTACGTCATTCGATGAGACAGCACCCGATGACGCTTCGCGGACTGATGATGGATCGATCGACGAGCCGGATGACGAATCGACGGCTGAAGAATCCACAGCCTCGAGGGCAGAATCTGCAGAAGACGACGAGTCGCAATCGGGACTTTCCGACTTCACCTGATCGGGCCGTTCGCCCTACCTGTTTTCATTCCCCCTGGGCATCGACGACGGCAACGCCCGCGAGATTTACGATGTCCTTGACCTCGTCGCCACGCTGAAGGACGTGCACAGGCTTGTCCATACCAACGAGCATCGGCCCGATGGCCTCCGCTCCGCCGAGACGCTGCAGTAGCTTGTAGGCGATATTCCCAGCTTCGAGGTTCGGGAAGATCAACACGTTTGCGGGCTCTTCCAGTTCCGAGAACCCGTATGTACCAGTGAGCATCTCCTCGACCACTGCCGTATCTGCCTGCATCTCTCCGTCAACGGGAAAGTCCACGTTCGGATCGGCCCTGAGGTCCGCTGCCGCCCGACGTGGCTTCGCCGTTCCCTCATTGTCGACGCTCCCGAAGTCCGAATACGAGAGGAGGGCTGCCCTGGGTTCAACGTTGAACCGGCGAGCGAGATCGGCCGTCTGTTTCGTAATCTCGGCGAGAACGTCTTCGTCAGGATCTTGGTTGACCGTGGCATCAGCGACGAAAATGACCCGATTTTTGAACGTCAGCATGTACACACCCGCTGCGTAATCGGCGTCGGGAGCCGTCCCGACGACCTGGAGTGGTGGTCGGAGGGCACCGGGATAATGATGCATCAATCCCGTCAACATGGCATCGGCGTCGCCCATTTCGACCATGACGCTGCCCAGATAGTTGCCGTCCTTGATGAGTTCATCAGCCTCCCGACGGGTGACGCCCCGTCGACGGCGGAGTTCGTGCAACCGCTCCGCGTACGGCTCAAGGCTCCCTTCTTCCGGATCGACGATTTCCGGTTCGAAGTCGAGACCGAGATTTTCGGACTGTGCCCAGATCCCCTCTCGGTCGCCGATGAGAACCGGATCGGCGATTCCCTGTTCCATCAGCTGATACGCCGCCCGGATCATCTTTTCGTCGTCGCCCTCGGCGAGTACGACGCGTTTGGGATCGCTTTTGGCCTTGTTGAGGACTACCCGCATCATTTCCCGGGATTTGCCGAGACGGGCCTCGAGTTCTTCCACGTAGGTATCGAGATTCATGTCGACGCGTGCAGCACCTGAATCGATGGCCGCCCGAGCGACTGCCGGCGCGACCTCGAAGAGGACACGTGGATCGAGTGGTTTCGGGATGATGTACTCCGATCCGAACTGGAGCGGTTGATCCCCGTAGGCCTTCACGACCGCGTCCGGGACATCCTGACGGGCAAGTCTAGCGAGCGCCTTTGCCGCCGCGGCTTTCATTTCCTCGTTGATCTCGGTCGCACGGGCGTCGAGAGCCCCGCGGAAGATGAAGGGAAAGCCGAGGACGTTGTTGACCTGGTTTGGATAATCCGATCGACCCGTGGCCATGATGACCGTGTCGTCTCGGGCGGCCTTGGCGTCCTCGTATGGGATCTCCGGATCGGGATTTGCCATAGCGAATACAATCGGGTCGGGTCCCATCGACGCGATCATCTCTTTGGAGACGATTCCACCGACCGACAGGCCGACGAAAACGTCCGCACCTTCCATCGCGTCCGCGAGATCTCCGGGCGGGACGTCCCGAGCGAACTGGCGTTTGTACTCGTTGATGTCGTCGGCGTCGGCCCGCTCTTTCGTGATAATACCCGACGAATCACACATCGTAATGTTGTCTTCACTGGCACCGAGCGTCACGTAGAATCGGGCTGTAGCGATAGCGGACGCTCCGGCACCGGAGAAGACGATTTCGAGGTCGTCCAAATCTTTCCCGGCGATATCGGTTGCGTTGAGGAGGGCGGCTCCCGAGATAATTGCCGTTCCGTGTTGGTCGTCGTGGAAAACGGGGATGTCCATCCGCTCGCGAAGTGCTTCTTCGATCCTGAAACACTCGGGTGCCTTGATATCCTCGAGATTGATGCCCCCAAAGGTTGGTTCCATGGCAGCGACGGAACGAATGATTTCATCCGGATCGGATTCGTCGAATTCGATGTCGAAGACGTCGATATCCGCAAATCGCTTAAAGAGAACACCTTTCCCCTCCATGACCGGTTTTGACGCCTGTGCACCGATGTTTCCCAAACCGAGGACGGCACTCCCATTCGAAATGACCCCTACGAGATTCCCTTTCGTGGTGTAGGAGTAGGCGGCTTCCGGATCGGCTGCAATCTCGTTGCAGGGGGCTGCTACCCCGGGAGAATATGCCAGCGACAGATCGCGCTGAGTGTTGGTCGGCTTGGTCGTCGAAATTTCGATCTTCCCCGGGGGGTTCTCCCGGTGATACGCTAGCGAGTCCTCGTCTATTCCCATAGCGATTGGTTGTACACCAACAGCAAAAAACTATAGGAGTGATCGTTTCCGTCCTGTGATCTCCGGGGCGTCCGTCGACGGCGGAGTCGGGGCATATTTACTGGTACGGGCCGGACCTCCTGTATGAATCTCCGACGGCTCTTACTCGTGACGTCGGGACTTACCGTTCTGACGATGGTAATGGGGGTTTATACCGCCGAGTTCGGAGCTGGACTTGCCTGTGAAGCTCGATGGCCCCTTTGTGACGGTGCGGTTTACGGGCTGTTCCCGGCGAACATCCCATCATTTGTCGAATGGTTCCACCGCCTCCTGGCGATGGTTACGGGATTTGTCATTCTGGGAACCGCCGTCGTGGCTTGGCGTCGCGATGCCGACGAAATAGTCAAGGGTGGCCTGGCCCTCGCCCTCGTGATGCTCCCGATTCAGATCATTCTTGGCGCACTCACGGTTACCCGGTACGAGGTCGCAATTCTCACGGCCCACTTCGGGACACCGACGCTCATTCTCGGCGGCGTCACCGCCGCCGCCGTCTGGAGCCATCGCGACGTCATCGGCCCGACGATCCCCCGACTCCGCCGGTATCTTTCGGTGGTCGTTCTGGGATTTCCGGTGCTCGTCGTGTTCACCCCACGCCTGGTATTCGTATACAGCTGGATCGCACAAATGAGCTATTACATCCTCGGGCTATCGATCGCTGGCGTACTGCTGTCGGTCGCACTCCTCGCCCGAGACACGCCGGGTACAGACTCCATATTCGCGCTCGAAAGTCTGCTCGGAGCCGTCATCGTGGTAGTCGCACTCATTCTCGGCCGACTCCACTTCGGCGATGTCGGCCAGCTCGGGATTATCGGGCTGACGATCGTGGCGGTCGGACTCGTACTCGCCGCGATTAGACGACTCTATCGGCTCGAACGGTCGGGCCTCGTGACCAGTCCCGGGTAAGAGGCCACGTAAATTTATTCAACTGGGGAGCCATCACACGGATATGAGTGCCCGTTTGTCAGACGACGAAATCGAATCGGCCCTTCCAGATGATTGGTCCCGCGAGGGCGACGAAATCGTCCGAACCTACGAGTTCGACTCGTACCTAGAGGGTGTTGGCTTCGCAGCCGGTGCGGGTGGGCTCGCAGAGGAAGCGTTTCACCATCCGGAACTCGTAATCGGGTGGCGAGAGGTCGAGGTCCGCCTGACGACGCATGATGCCGGGGGGATCACCGAGAGAGACATCGAGCTCGCGGGTCGATTCGACGCCCTAGTCTCGTGACCGAATCAACCCACGCTTCAACTGCAGAGTACGTCTTTAGGGTAGTCGTACGCATAGAATCCGACGACGCAGACGTTCGGATCGTGCCCGATACGTTCGAAACCACGCTTTTCATACGGGCATCCGAACCGGGGCGCGACGGCTGGCTCTTCTTTCGAAACGTTCTCTGGCGAGGCAAGGTGAACGCCCCGAAGGTCGTTCGACGTCTCGCAACGGACGCCCTTGGCGAACCTGTAGAGACAGTCGAGTTTCGAGAACTCCAGGCCGAGACCGCATACTATGACGCATTTCGTGAAGAAATTTCGACCGATCTCGATCTGTTCAACGCGGAGACGGTTGAGGAGGTCCTAACGAAGTACCTCGGGTCGTCGATCAGGATTCTCGACAAATCCGAGTAAGCCGACATGAGGTATGGGACAACGATTCCCACCTGAGCGTGGGCTCTCTCCTGTTCTCTCTGTAGGAGCTTCCGCAAGGCTCATTTTCGACGGTGATCTACGGATGTTCGTGACCGGAACGTACGACTTCTACGTGTTCGATCTCGACGGAACGCTCGTCGACGTCCACGACTCGTACGTTCGCACGTGTTTCGATCGGGTCGGCACTCGGCTGGAATACGAATTTTCTGACCGACAGGCCACTCGACTCTGGCATGGACTCGGCGGCCCACGAAACGATCTGCTACGAACCTGGGGTCTCGAGCCCGCCCGATTCTGGCGCGTCTATCACGAGATAGAGGATTCGAAGGCCCGGGCCGAGGCAACGTACCTCCACCCCGATGCCAAAATCGTCGGCGATGTCGACGAACCGTCAGTGCTCGTGACCCACTGCCAGCAGTATCTCACCGAGCCCGTACTCGAGGCTCTCGACGTCACCGACTGGTTCGATTCGGTGGTTTGCTGTACCGAGGAAACAGGCTGGAAGCCGGATCCAGAGCCGGTTCGGCAAGCCCTCGCGAAAGCTGATGTAGACATCGAGCGGGGATCAGGGATTCTTGTCGGTGACGGTCCCCACGACATTGGGGCGGCAAGGAACGCCGGACTCGATGGTGCGCACGTTGAGCGACACGACCCCGCAGACAGGGGACTGTGCGTCGTTGGTGATTACCGTCTCGAACGAGTCGACGAACTTTTTCAGACGTAACCGTCGTCGATCCGGCGCATCCTGTTCAGTCGTAGCGGTCGTCTTCGAGCGGTAATTCGAAATCGCCTTCCGCTACGGTCTCGATCGGCGCGACCAGCTCGAGCGCCGTACCACAGTCTGGACACGGAACGGCGAGTTTCACACGAACGCCATCGTCATCGTAGACGTCCAGCACGTCGACATCTCCGGGGTAAAGATACTCGGCGTCGAGTTCGTGGTCACACGACATACCTGAAGGAACGGCGGGGTATCGATTAAAGCTTCGCTCCCCGTGAGACGAGTTATTCGCTCGGCAGTCCGGCACGATACCCCACGAGGTCGGACGTCACCGATTCAATATCGGCGAGTTCGTCCCGGAGCTGAGATACGGCCGGCTTCTCTAAACGGTCCTCCCTGGCGACGACCCGGAGAGTTTCCGTCCCGCATTCGACGAATCCGAGACCGAGAGACGTCGCTGTTTGTCGCAACCCGAGACCCAGATCGGCGTCACCAGCCAGAACCGTTCGACCCGGCGATTCGTGGGCACGGACGGCGTATTCGAACCCGTCGATCGACGCGAGTAAATCGGCTCGATCCTGACCCCGGTCGTCGGCCAACTGGTCGAGAGACGCCTCGAGCGTCGATCGCAATCCCGAATCGGTGGTCCGATTGACGAATCGAAGATCACGATCCACCAGGTCCGCAACGCCCGAAATGTTCATGGGATTGTCCGGTGGGACGAGCAATCCCCACACACGTTGCCACCCACCGAGTTCCACCGTCCCGTCCGGGAGATCGGCCCTGGAATTGACGTCGCCACCTACCACCGCCACGTCCGCAACTCCGTCCCGGAGCCGTCGTCTACCCTGCCGACTCCCGACGGCGAGGTAGCGCGGCCGATCGAGTCGGTCGAGCAATCGAGAGAGGGCTGGATCGTCCTCGCCCGCACCAAGTATCGTGGGTGACCGAACGTCGGGCGAAAATAGTGTTACGTCGACGAGTTCGCCCCGGTCGAGGTACTCCACGTCCGGTGGCACCGCGACAATGCCGTCAGCCTCGACTAGACTGGTGGTCGCTCCGCTGCCTTTGTCCACGGGATAAACGAGGGTGGTACCCTCGGCGTCGCGCGTGAGTCCGACCGGCATGTACCGCAATCGACCCTCACCGTAGCGCTCACGGACGGCCATCGAACCCTCGACAGTTTCCCGTTCCGGTTCTGGTACACCGGCAGCCGCACGGATGGTCGGGGCGACGAAGACCTGGAAGATGGTGAGGGCACTCACGGGATAGCCGGGCAAGCCGACGTACGCGCTGCCCTCGAGACGACCGACGAGCATCGGTTTCCCCGGTTTGACGGCCACACCGTGTAAGAGCAGTTCCCCCTGTTCCTCGATCACGCGATAGATTACGTCGACGGCCGACGCGGAGGTCGAACCCGACGAAAGAACCAGGTCACATTCCGCCGCGGCCGACCGGAGGGCCGATTCCATCGCATCGTAGTCGTCGCCAGCGTGGGGGTAGAGTCTCGCGGTTCCCCCGGCGGCTTCGACAGCGGTCGCGGTCGTGTAGCTGTTGACGTCGTATATTTTCCCGGCGTCGCTATCCAACGGTTCGCCGGGTCGGACGAGTTCGTCGCCGGTCGAGATAATTCCGACGAGAGGCCGTCCGCGGACCGGAACCGAGTCGATCCCGAGTGCCGACAGGAGTCCGATTTCTCGGGCAGTAAGGTGTGTACCCGGACCGAGTGCCCGTTCGCCTGCAGCAACGTCGGCACCTGCAACCATCACGCGGTCGCCCGGGGCTAACGACGTGCGAACCAGCACGTCGTCGCCGTCTCGATCGGTTCGTTCGACCATCACCACCGCGTCCGCTCCTGGCGGGAGGACGGCTCCGGTCGATACCTCGACCGCTTCACCGTCGCCCACCTGCGCATCTGGTGCCGCACCGGCGTGGACCGCGCCGACGAGCGTTAATCGAACCGGGTCGGCTTCGTCGGCACCGAACGTATCCGCGGCCCGTACCGCGTAGCCGTCGACGGAGGCTCGATCGAATCCGGGAACGTCAAGTGTGGCGTCGGTGCGTTCTGCCAGGACGCGTCCGCGAGCCTCTCTGAGGGGGACCGACTCCGTCTCGGGTGTCAGATCCAGCGAGTCGATGGCGTCGTGTGCTTCTTCCGGGTCGGCAAGATCGCGAAATTCCTTTCGTTCCATATCATCACCACCTACGGATCGTACTCCCAGTTCTCGACGGCGACTGTCTCGTCGGCTGGAATTCCCTCTCTCGATTCGGGGACGACGACCCACCCGTCGGCGAGGGCCACGCTTGAGAGGATCCCCGATCCACTGGCTCGCGTCGGTGTGGCCTCGGTACCGTCGTCATTCAGCCTGACCCGAACGAAGGTCCGGACGCCCGGCTCGCTACGAATTTTTCGCGTCAGTGTGGCGTCGGTCGTCGGCATCGGGGACGGATTGGCCCCGGCGAGATATTTTATCAGCGGTCGAAGAAACTGGACGGCGTTGACGATCGCAGCCACCGGATACCCGGGGAGCATGATGACGGTCGTCCCGTCGACACGGCCGAGCGCGACGGGATGGCCAGGTTTGAGTGCAACGCCGTGAACGAACACCTCGCCAATTTCGTCGATGACGGAGGGGATGAGGTCGCGTGCGCCTACGGAGGAGCCGCCGGTCGTAACCACGACGTCACGGGTCGTATCCCGACGGACTGCAGCCCGGAGTGCCTCATGATCGTCGGTAACGATTTCTCGCCGAATGACGTCCGCCCCCCAACGTTCGGCCAGATGAGAGACCGTAAGTCGATTCGTCTCGACGACCTCACCGGGTTCCGGATCCGACTGGACAAGTTCCTCGCCGGTCGGGATAACTGCGACTTTCGGTCGGGCTACAACCGTGACCTCGTCGATAGCAACCGATTTGAGCAGTCCCAGGTCCGACGGTCGCAAGGTGTGGCCCGGTCGATAGAGCGTTTGCCCTGCTTCGACATCTTCGCCGATCGGTCCAACGTTCTCGCCCTCGGCAACGGCGTCGAAGACCTCGAGCTCCTCGCCGATTCGGTCGGTTTGTTCGATCATCACCACCGCGTCGGCGCCCCTCGGAAGTTCGCTCCCCGTGTGGACCCGAACTGCGGCGTTCCGACCTGGCGAATCCGCCGGTTGCAAAACTGCCGGGGATCGATCCGAAGCGCCAAACGTGTCCGCCGCTCTGACCGCCCAACCGTCCATGGCAGCACGGTCGTAGTGTGGGACGTTTCGCTTTGCGGATACCGATTCGGCGAGCGTTCGACCGTCAGCTGTCGACAGCGACACCCGGTGGGTCCTATCGACGGGATCGACATCCAACAATTGTCTTCGTGCGTCGGCGACCCTGGTTCGTTCCCTGAATCCCGACTCCCGTACGTCGCTCATAAATTCACTCCGGGGTCGAGGACCAAAAACCCACGCCGACGATGGCACTCCGGCCTCGGTGTGGGGAGTCGAATCCACGGTCACCTACCATTATCGAGGACACCGCGGACTTTAACGCGCTGGCTGCCCAGTATCACATATGACGTGCAGAGGTGCAAGGGAGTCGTTCCCGAACCCACCATTTACAGCCGTCCTCGATCTCTGGAAGTCAGCAAGCCGTCGGTTCGAGTTACGGGTAACGGTCCCGAAATCACACGTCCGGCTATCGGTTCGGCTGATGAAGCGGATCGACGAAAAACAACCCGACATTTCATATTCCTGAGGTGGCCATCACGTGACTTTCGGAGCGTACGGTCGGTTTTTCGTCGTGGCCTACCAGTTTTTGCCATTGGTCTTCGCGTACGCTCGCGACCGCCACCGATTTCTCCTCTTCGGACCGGGACGATCGGTATCCCGAGAGACGAGCCGAGAACGTGCTCGATCCCTCCTGAATTCGCTATTGACGCTCGGACCCACGTTCATCAAACTCGGACAGCTCCTGTCGACCCGCCCGGACATTCTCCCGCCGGCGTACATCGAGGAGTTCGAAAGCCTTCAGGACCGGGTTCCGCCCGCGGACTGGCCTGCGGCCAGGAAAGTGCTCGAATCGGAACTCGGTCCCGTCGAAGAGGCGTTCGATGACTTCGACACCGACGCAATCAGCGGGGCGAGCTTGGGACAGGTGTACGTCGCCGAACTCGACGGACGGACGGTGGCCGTGAAAGTTCGACGACCTAACGTCGAGGACCTCGTCGAAGCAGACCTCCGGGTCATTCGATGGACGCTCCCCTTCATCGTGCGATTCGTCCGTGACGCCCAGGCGTTCTCCCTAGAGACGCTCGCCGACGAGTTCGGGAAAACGATACGCGAAGAGATGGACTATCGACGGGAGCGCCAAATGCTCGAAGAAATCGGTTCGAATCTTGAATCAGACGATCGCATTCGAGTACCGGATGCAGTCCCCTCCCACTCGACCGAGCGCGTCCTCACGATGGAGTACGTCGGGGGGACGAAGATATCCGACCTCGAAGACATCGATTCGCTGGGACTCGATCGCACCGAAATCGCCACCACGATCCAGCGAACTTACCTCCGAATGATCGTCGAGGACGGCGTTTTCCATGCAGATCCTCACCCCGGCAACCTCGCGGTGCAAGACGACGGCACGATAGTCTTCTACGATTTCGGCATGTCGGGACGGGCCGATCCATTCGTACGAGAGAAGATCGTCCAGTTCTACGTCGCGATCGCGAGACAGGACACCGACGAAATTTTGGATACGTTGATCGAACTCGGCACGCTCTCACCCGATGCTGATCGGGATGTGATGGCGAACGTAATGGAGCTGGCCATTGCTGACGTTCGGGGCGAAGATATCGAACAGTATCGCGTCCAGCAGATCATCTCCCAGGTCGACGAGACGATTTACGAATTCCCGCTTCGATTGCCGCCACACCTCGCTCTTGTGTTACGGGTTGCGACCGTCGTCGAGGGGGTCTGTATCCGTCTCGATCCAGATTTCGATTTCATCGAGGTGGCAACGGCGTACCTCCGGGAGGAGGGACACTTAGAACAGGGAGCCCGCGACTACCTGCTCGGAAGATCTGAGGAGTTCCAGGATCTCGGGGAATCTCTGGTCCGGGTCCCCCCGAAACTCGAGTCGGCTCTTGACACGGTTGACCGTGGAGACCTTTCGGTCGAGGTCGAGTTACCGGCACAGGTCGCCGTCCTCGACCGCCTCGCGATTCGCTTGATTCTCGGCGGATTGTTGTCGGCACTCGTGATGTCATCGGCAGTCCTCTATGCGTTCTCGACGCTCTGGGCTGCAATCATCCCGCTCGCATTCGGTATGCCCGTCGTCGTAATCCTGTGGCGATCGTTTCGCAAACATCGTGGTATCCGGGCAAGACCGCAATTTACCCGACAGTCGATGCGGGAACGGCAGAACGATCGGGAGTGAATCGACGGGTGCGCGCTGGGATTCGATGCGTCGGTCTTTTTGCATCACCGTTGGGAGATAGCGGTATGCAGATCGAACCGTTCGCTCTCGAACGGTGGTTCGACAGGGTCGAACACGACGCTGACGTTATGTTGGCAGAAAGCGGCGTCCGGTCACTCCCATCGTCCGCGTTCGATACCGACCCAGGCAACCTCGGCTACGTGATTCCGACGAACGGCGATCCCGAGTTTCGGGCACAAATCGGGAGCCGACACGGCCGAAATGCCGACGAAACCCTGTTCACCTGCGGGACACAAGAGGCGAACCTGCTGGGCTTTCTCGCGTTGATGGGAACCCACGCCGTCGTGGTAACACCCACCTATGGAGCGTTGACGGAGATTCCGCGGGCCTTTGGCGAGGTGACGGAAGTGCCGCTAGATCCACCGACCTGGGAACTCGATCCCGACGCCGTGCTCGACGCGATCCGCCCGGACACGACCGTTGTCGTGATCAACAATCCCAACAATCCAACCGGCCGATACCACGGCGAATCGGTGATGCGTACGGTGTATGACGGATGTGCGGACCGCGACGTGTATTTGCTCTGTGATGAAGTGTATCGATTGCTGGCGACCGACCCGCATCCACCGGTTGCGAGTTTTGGCGAGTACGGACTCTCTACGGGTGGCGTCTCGAAAGCCTTCGGTCTCGCAGGGCTCCGGTTCGGATGGCTCAGTGGCTCGACGGAGATCGTCGAGCCAGCAACGAAGTGGAAGGACTACACGACGATTTCCCCGGGCATCTTCGGCCAATACGTGGCCGAACAGGCAATCGATCGGGAGACAGAACTGCTCGACCGCAACCGTGAGCTAGCGGAAGACCATCGGCGTATCGTCGACGAATTTCTGAACACACACGGCCTCCCGTGGTACGAACCGGACTGTAGCGTCAACGGGTTCCCCAGAATTCCGGCGGGATTTGAATCCGGCAGGGCGTTCTGTCGGCAGCTCTTCGAAGAGGAATCGGTGGTCCTCGCCCCCGGTGACGCGTTCGGCCGTCCCGACCGATTCCGAATCGGGTACGGACTCCACCGAACGGACTTACTCAAGGGACTCGATCGACTCAAGGCGTTCCTCGAACGACACGGCTGACGTATCCGACATAACCGATTACCTCGTTAAGTCCCGCCGATAGCGTGTCCCTGAATTATGTACGATAGCGACGATGGGAACCTAATTCAATCCTTACGCACATCGGTGACCGTCCCCACGCCCTTCGATCGCCCTTCACGGAAGACGAATCGTTGCCCCGTCTCGACCATGTACGGACGGAACTTGAACCGAACCGTGGCGTGGCCAGTGTCGCCCGGGAGAAGCTGGCCCTCGACTGGGTGTATCGAGGCCGTCTCGCTGATCGTCTCGAGGTGAACGACCGGCTCGTACCCGTCGTCGATTTTTGTCGGATGGTTGAGCACCATGACGTCCGCCTCGAACTCCCGCACCGGTTCGGGGTCGGCTGTCCTCGGAAGCAGGACCATCCCGCGCTCGAGTTCCGATTCTGCGATTCCCTTCAGGGCGATGCCAACGATCCGACCCGCCTCCGCCTCGTCCACGCGGTGGTAGTGCATCTCGATCGATCGGACCTCAACCTCGCGAAAGTTGCCGTCCGAGAGCGGACCGACGAGGAGTTCGTCTCCAGCCTCGACACGTCCCGAACGGACGGTTCCCGACGCGACAGCACCGACACCAGTGACGTTGTACGTCCGATCGATGTACATCGAAAACGAACCCTCGCTCGAGGCGGTTTTCGGGAGTCGTTCGAACAGCTCGTCGAGAACCGGTAGTCCCGCCATGGTGACAGCACTTGTCCGTACCATTGGAACCACTCGCTCGTTTATCTCCTCGATCGCAGTTTCGACACCGTGTCGATCGATCGAAAGCGGGGTTTTGTCCGTGTTCCGAAGCAGACGCTCGATTTCGCGTTCGACATTGCCAATTCGTTCCTCCGAAACGATGTCGGTCTTCGTTATCGCGACGATCGTCGGCAGTTCCGTGGCGAGCAGGATCCCAAGGTGTTCCCTCGTGGTCTTCGTTGGCCCGTCGTCGGCGGCGATCGCGAGCATCCCGTAATCCAGCTTCTGGCCCACGAGTCCACGGATCGTCGTCCGGAGCCAGGGCTCGTGGCCGACCGTATCGACGAACGAAATCACGCGATCGGCCTCGGCCACGATTCGCGCCCGATCGGATTTGCGGTGTGGGTTTTCCATCCTGACCGCCTCACCGTCGGCGTCGAATCCATACACTCCGTACGACAGATCGGCGGACAGACCGCGTTCGATCTCGTGAGGCTGGACGTCGAGGAAGCTTCGCGTGCCACCCTGTCCGTCGTCCGTCTCGCCGGTGACGAGCGAGCCCACGAGCGTGGATTTGCCGTGGTCGACGTGTCCGGCCGTTCCCACAACGATGTGATCGTCGTCGACGTCGAGCATTGCACCTTCCCTGAGAGTGGCGAGGCCGACCAGGCCATCGCGATCGTCAGTATCGGTCGACGAATGTGAACCGCGTTCATTCGGTCCGGGCTCGACGCCCCAGGTCTCGACGTCGTCGATGTGTGCGCCGGCCTCCTCGGCAATCAACGAAAGCACGTCCATTGATTCCGAAAACGCGTCGGGGTGGATGCCGGCGATCCCTCCACCGTCAGTAACGCCGACGACGTAGGTTGCCTCCCCGTCGCCGGAAAGGATGCGATGACGGAGCTGTGCGACGAGAGACTCGAATCGGCCATCGGAGAGGTGAACTGACCTGGTGAGCCGTTCCTTGAACTCCACGCTTCCGCCCTCCCGTTCGCCGTGTTCGATGGCCTCCCGGAGCACGGCGCGGTCGGCGCTCATACGGATTGCTGTAGCGATCACGATAATAAAAGCCTGTCCCCGCAATCCACATTCTCGGCTCCCAACCTCGGGGATTCGACGGACAGGATTTTGAGGGGTGCCGCAGTGGACTCGGTATGGCTGCGTTCGATTCCGACGAACCGCTCGCGTGGGAGACCATCGACTCCGAAACCGACTACGTCTGTCCCGGATTCGAGGTGGTCCGCGACGACGTCCGATTTCCCAACGGGGAGGACGCGGAGTTTCATTACGTCTCCGAGCCACCATCCGTGGTCGTGTTACCCTTTACTGCGGCCGATCGGGTGGTCGTCATCGAGGAGTGGCGACATGCCGTCGATCGGGTCAATTACGGGCTCCCGGCTGGTGGCATGGAAGCCGGCGATTCGGGCGTGCGTGCGGCTGCTCGACGTGAACTCGAGGAAGAAACCGGCTACGAGGCCGGTGCGATCGATGAACTCGCGACCTACGAACCGGCAAACGGGCTGTTCGATTCGACGTTCCACTACGTCGTTGCCCGTGATTGCGAACCGACGGGGACACGACAGTTAGACCACAACGAATCGATTCGAGTTGGAACGACGACGTTTCCCTCTCTCCGGGAACGAGCCAGTCGAGGTGAGCTTCGGGATGGCCGATCGGCGCTCGGTATACTGCAGTACGCACTCGAGAAATGTGATAGTGGGACGGAAGCATAATTACTCGAAAAGGAGCGAATCGAACCGTCGGAAGTCGAAGCAAATAGATCGAGACGTATCGATCAGTCGGTCGAATCCTTTCTCCGCCACCGGCCACCCAGGTCCTCCGAATACATCGTCTCGTAGGTTCGTTCTCGAAACACCGTTACCCGTCCGTCTTCCTCGCTGAGCGTAAGCGTCGACACGACCGACGGCCGACCGGATGTATCCAGCGCGCTCATGTGTCGCGAGCCCATCCAGGCGTCGTAGTCTGTGGATCCGACCTCGGATCCCGGAACCGGATCTCTGAACCGGACCATTTGGGACAGGATGACGCTGTCGACACTAACGACCACGGCGCCATCCCGAGTCCAAGCCACCGTTTCTGCGGCTTCGTAAAAACCGTCGACACCAGGTTCGATAACCGGACACTCGTCGACGGGCCACCGGTTCGTGCCCATCGGATCGGCGAACTCGGCAACCGTTCGCCCGGACACGATGGCGACATACATACCAGGCCCCCGGGCGAACTCGTCGTTTCAGTTGTCGAAACTCATACTGAGTTCTTCGAACACGTACCGTATCCACTCGACGATCTCCTCGACGCCATCGTGTCGGGCGTAATCGATCGCGAGGTCGTCGTCCGCTACCGTCATAGGGTTTACCTGTCGACGTCCACCGACTCCAGAACGACGTCTTCTTTCGGTTTGTCGTTTCGATCGGTCGGAACGCTCCCGATAGTTTCGACGACCTTCATCCCATCAATAACCTGACCGAAGACGGAATGTCGGTCGTCCAGGTGGGGCTGGGCGTCGAGCGTGATGAAAAACTGTGATCCGTTCGTGTCGGGCCCTGAATTCGCCATTGAGAGTATGCCGGGTCCATCGTGGCGAAGGTCGGGGTGGAACTCGTCGTCGAAACTGTACCCGGGGCCGCCCCTCCCGGTTTCGGTTGGGTCACCTCCCTGGATCATGAACCCCTCTATAACACGGTGAAATCGAACGTCAGAGTAGAGCGGGTCGTCCCGGACGTCTCCAGTCTGGTCCTCCCATTCGATGTCACCGGTTGCGAGGCCGACGAAGTTTTCCACGGTGCGTGGTGCGCGTCCTTCGAATAGTTCAACTTCGATGTCACCGTGCGAAGTATGCAGGGTCGCCTTCGGATTGTCTGGCTCGCTTGCGCTCATATGTGTGAAACGGATGGACGTCGCAAAAGACTGCCGACTCCAGGATTCTGCAACCCTGTTCTGGCTAAGGGATATCCTTTCGTCCCGGGACGACTGCGGTCGCTTTTTATACGTACAACTCGCAGAAGCCAGTATGGTCCGTGATCCGCGGTCTGGGTCGGAGGACCCGGGGATCGACGACGTCGTGGGTGCACTGCACGACGAGGACTGTCGGCGGATCGTCGAATCGCTCGACGAACCCTTGACGGCAAGCGAACTCCGAGAGCGGTGTGAAATCCCGCGATCGACGCTGTATCGAAAGCTGGATCGACTGCGCGAGGCCACGCTGGTTCGCGAACGGCCCGAATTTCGAAGCGATGGCAGCCACGCCAGCCAGTATGCGGTTGACTTTCGATCGGTCGTCATTCGGAGAGAGGAGACGGCAGAATTGAACGTCGAGATTGAGCGACCAGCGACTCGGTCCGACGAACGGCTTGCGGAACTCTGGACAGAAATTGGACGGGAACTATGAGTGCTTACGAAACCACATTCGCCGTACAGATCGCCCTGGCAGTCGTCAAAACGCTCATCCTCATCATCGGCGGCCTGGTGGCATACTTGGCATATCGGGCGTATCGACGAACGGGCACCGAATCGTTGCGATTGTTGTCGTACGGCTTCAGCCTGGTCGTCTTTGGCGTGCTGCTGGCCGGGGTGACGTTCGAACTCATCGGTGTTTCGCTCCGCCTCGGTATTCTGGTCGAGAGCCTCTTCGTCCTGATCGGAATGTCGATCATCGCGTACTCTCTCCGGGTCTGACAGGCTGACTCGTACGAGATCGTCCTGGCAAGTTTGTTCCATCCGTACCGATATCAATTTCGGGAGTGCCTCCGCCCACCGAACAAATACTCCACCACCAATTAATTCCAAAGGAGTATCAATTTCTCCAGGTCGGGTGGGGTCCACTGTGTCGCTTCCCACCTACGTATTTCATTCACTATACGGACGATATACGAGTCAGTCCCCCGTCGTGAATTCGATTATCGAGTAGGTCCCCTGTGGCGGGTTACCGATTGGCTAGAACGACGATAAGCGGGCCAACGATCACCATCGCCAGGCCCAGGAACTGAATATTGAGTGGGTGGATCTGGATGGGGGTCAGGAGTAAAATCAGCCCAAAGGCCACCAGGTTTATCCCGAACACCTTCCACGACCGAGTCGCGACGAACCCGCCAATGACGGCCAGGACGAACAGGAGCAAGATCACCTGGCCGATGTTGACCTCCAACAGGAAATCGTCGATCAGCTGCAGGGGAAGCGCGAACATCCTTGTGGAGTATGTCGGTGATTCGCTCTTAATGGTTGCGTTACTCGCTCGACGGTGGACCTCGTCCCTGATCCATTGCCGGACGATGGCCGGATACTCGAGTGGTCGTCAGAACTGATATCGGCGGGCGTTATCGTCCGTTGGCGAGAACGGTTCGGCGCCACCGGTCATTTCCTCGAACGTCATGCCGGAGAGGTACTCGTCGTAGGTAACGTCGTACCCACGCCGGAGGTGAAAATCTAGATTCCCCGTTTCGACAGTCGTCTGAAAGAGCATGTGTATCGCACGACGAATGAGTTCGTCGGGACGTCCGGGGTCGTACGTCGTCGTCAACATCG
>JBKGZK010000025.1:0-27138 GCA_046545615.1 Natronomonas sp. | reverse complement strand
CTGAATACCGCACTGGACGTTGAATTATGGACGAATGAACAATGCCCGCAGGCCATAGAATCCATCTTATGAGGATGGTACCGCCAGCTGGAACGGGTGCAACGAGATGAATTCAGCGTACGACGACGTGCTCCTCGTCGGCACGTTCGGTGGGGGTGGCGTCCACCAGTACGTGGAAACCATCCACGCCCAGTTCGACGGCCGACTCGAAACTACTACCTACGATATGTATACACCGCCAGACGGGAGCGGCCTCGTGTGGTTCCTTCGATCCCTCGCGCTCGCGGTGTGGGCTGCACTCAAATTCCCCTTCCAGCCCAGGCCGGATATCGTCCACATTCACTCATCGCACGTGTATTCGTTCTATCGGGCATCGTTTTACGTGCTGTTCGCGGCGTGGATCTGGCGCAGACCAGTTGTATTCCACATTCATGGATCCTCGTTCGACGACTTTCTCGAGGAATCGTCCCCGATGGTTCAAACCTTCCAAGCACTCGTCCTGGGTCAGTGTGATCGAGTGATCGTGCTCTCAGAGTACTGGCACGAGGTTCTACGCGGTTGGATCGACCCCGCGGCGATCGAAGTTATCCCGAATGCGGTGGACGTCCACGACTACGATCCGAGTTATTCGATCGAGCCACCACACGTCGTCGTCGTATCGAATCTCATCGAGCGGAAAGGCATTCGCGAGTTGACAAACGCGTTAGAGAAGCTACGTGTCACCGTCGAGGAGCCGTACACCGTAACGATTGCTGGTAGCGGTCCGTTGGCACCTATCGTCGAATCGCTTGAAGAACGCTATCCAGAGGTCAGCTACCTGGGGTACGTCTCCGAACCCGACAAGCGGAAGTTGCTCGAGCAGGGCTCCATCTTCGTGCTGCCATCCCACGCCGAGGGATTGCCGATTGCCATTCTCGAGGCGATGGCAGGCGGCAACGCGATCGTGTCCACAACCGTAGGTGGAATTCCGGAAGTGATCGACGAAGCCAACGGTCTGCTGGTCGAGCCAGGCGACGAAGACGCGTTATGTGCTGCACTCCGTGATCTCGTCACCGCCTCCGACGTAGTCGACCGGATGAGTCGTCGGAACCGACGGCTTGCGATCGATCGGTACGGGTGGGATACCGTGTTGGAACAGGTGACGGACGTCTATGACGCAGTCTTCGAGCAACACAAAACACGAAATCGGCCGAGGCTACAGGGGTCGCAACGCCCGAGTCGGGAGAAAGGACGTCCATAACGAAGTCGCTCTTCGAGGTACTTCGACTCCATGAACCGACCGGATATCTTGTTCCTGGTGCTCGACTCCGTACGCCCGGATCGTGTTTCGACCTACGGTCACGGGCGGCCAACGACGCCGACCCTCGACCAACTCGCCGAACGGGCAACGGTGTTCGAGAATGCGTACGCACCAGCTCCGTGGACGCTTCCCTCTCACTGCTCGATGTTCACGGGCCTTTCACCCTCGGAGCACGGGATAACCAACGGATTTACCGATCGGTCGCTCGTGCTTCCTCCGTCAATCGAGACGATCACCGAAGGCCTTTCAGAGGCGGGATACCGGACCGCAGGATTCTCGAACAACCCCTGGGTCGGGAAACTCTCCGGTTTGACACGTGGATTCGAAGAGTTCGTAGAGTGGGATCTGGAGGTCAGCAAACATAGCGAAGAGCCTATCCACGACACCGTCGACCTCGCTCTCTCGAAGGGCCATTCGCTGCTCGGACACGTCTCGCGTCAACCGATATTCTTGCTCAAGCGTCGGTTTTTCACGTCCCGATTGGTCGAGCGAGCCGGGAAGTGGCTCGATAATGTCGTTGCCTCCTCAGAACCCTCGTTTACGTTTCTAAACCTGATGGAGGCCCATAGCCCGTATTTTCCACCGGAGTCGTCGTTTCGGGAACTCGAGCTTCAGCCTCCGAATTCAATCGAACCGCGTATACTGAATACGAAGTTACTGGCGTTCGTTCTCGGAAAACGGGACCTATCCGCCGACCTTCAGGAGCGCGTGATGGAATACTACGATGCGAGTCTCCGGTATCAAGATCGGAAGGTAGCCGAACTGCTTTCGGTGCTCCAGAGCCACGGCGCACTGGACGACACGCTCGTCGTGATCTGCTCAGATCACGGAAAGAATCTGGGCGAGTACGATCGGTCCGCGACGCCGCCCCATTCGTTGCGTGACGTAAACACCGATACCCTGTTACTCACGAAGATGCCCGGCCAAAGCCAGGGCCGACACATCTCGGACCCAGTCGAACTCGCACGATTGTACGAAATCCTCACAAACGACAGTCTAGTACCCCGAGAAGCCCTTGTTTCGGAAGAATACGCCCTTACCGAAGATTTTATTCCTCATACCGGAAAGAGGTCGACACCAGTAGATCGCTGGCGAATGCTGTCCAACGGAACGGACCGATTCATGCGAAATGACTCCGGAGACGAGTACCTGTTCAGGGACGGCTCCCCCATCGACGACGTGACACGGCGAGATGAGATGCGAAAGGGACTCATCGATCGTGTGAACGGGCTGTCAACGGTGGGCGATCGAACGGATGCCGCAGGTGAAATCGATCGCAACGTCGAAGCACAACTTGCAGATCTCGGCTATCTCGAGTAGGTGAGATTGTCGGTGTTGAGGGTTGCGTTCGTGAGGACGGTCGCATATCCCGAAACGTCGATTCGAGTATTCTTTATCGTAACGTCATCACAGTTCTGAACGTGAATCCCGTCGAAGTTTCCTCGCGGAGCGGAAATTCTGCAGTCTGAGATGATCGAACCGTCCCAGTCGTCCCTAAGATCGAAAATGGCGTGTTCTGGCTGTGCTTTCGCCGTGACGGTGACCGACACGTCGTCGAAGATAATGCGGTGGGGTCGTTCTGCACTGGATTTGCGTGGGTCGATCCGTATCGTCTGGAGTTCGGTATCATTTACGATCCGACAGTTTTGAAACACGGCGCCTCCAGGATTGGAAAGCCCCGTATTTGTTCCTCTGATCAGGCCCCACCCACCATCCGGGAGGATCGATCGACAGATGATATCACAGTCAGTATACGTGGGTTGTGCGTAGCCGTGACCGGTTGAATCGAGCATGATACCGGCTGAGGCGTGCTCGGACCACGAGCCGGTACCGATGGATTTCGCATCGTCGTGATCGATAACCACGGTGGCTCCAGTGACACTCGAGTTCTTCGATGGGTGATTGCCGTTGTGTATTCGAAGTGACGAGAGATGGCAGTTCTTGTAGAGGCCGCCCTTGACGGTCACGACACCGGATCCGTGAGTGTGTCGGACACCGTCTGAGCCGATCTGGTGGATCCGGACGTCGTCAAGGACGGTTTCTCCGACGTGATCCATTCGGCCGGTACGTGTGTCCTTCCCGTAGAACCTGATCGCTGTTATCGAATGCTCGCCGGTAATCGAGTGGTGACCGGAAACGTGGGCACCGTCACGACCGATGGTTACCCGTCTGACCGTGTTGACCCCATCCACGGAGAGGCATCCGGGATCCAGGAGTTGTCCCAGTACGTCAGTTTTTTCGGGAATAAAACCGCGCCATTCGACGTCCTGGATCACCGACCCGCCATTCGTCCGACACCGGATGGAGACGTGCTTTCCGTCCGTATCGATTGAAAAATTCTCAAGTAGAATGTCTTCGCCGCCGTCCTGGTGGACGAACCAGAATGCTCCTTCGGCATAGGGAAAGTGAAACGTGACATCTCCATTGTCGTCACCCATCCCCCGAATCCCGAACCGCCGCTTTTCCCCAGATATGGCATGAGGAGCAGCCACCATGTAGTCTCCCGGTGGGAATTGGACGAGCGTGCCGTCGTGGTATGCGAACGCCATCTGGTTGTCGATCGGCATGGTTCCGGTCGGATCCATGCCCAGGTCTGCGACCGCATCGACAACCCGATCGAATTCGATCCCGTGTCGGTATCTCACGGTGTCGTCATCCGAACCGATTTCCGGATTCGGTTTGGTCGGATGCTCCGGCGGCTCTTGCGTAGTACACCCCGTAAGAAACCCTACGCCGGCCACTACGGACGATACGAGATATGCTCTTCGGTTCATCGAAATTGTGCCATAGGAGCGGCGAGTTCGTGAGGCGGATTTTTCTGGAGTTCGAAAGGGCAGACGCCACCAGATGTTTCCGAAACCCGTCTCAGTCGTTTGAAGTCCACACGTTATACCCGAGTAATCCACCGTATCGGCTTTGTTATGGAATCGATACTGGCGATGGCGCTGGCAAACGCCGATCTGCTCGTGGAATCCTGGCAAGCCGTGATACATGAGGGGATTCTGTCCTTTCGGGGATATCCAAGAGGTTCTCGCCACGCGAGGTTATTTCAGGGATTTCAGTCAATCATGGATACCACGTCGATTTTCAGTCAGTCGCAAATCCGATTTCCGAAGTTTCAAAAAACCGGTCCCGTGAAGACGGGGCGAGAGTTACCGTAGGACGAACCTACTCACCCTGTCGGTGGAATTGTTACAAGTTGTCGTTGAACCTGAGGTCGGCATTTCCACGAACCATGAGTGATTCGAGATCGCCGCTGAACCGGTACCCGTCCGTTTCGTCGACCGTCGTCCCGTCTACTACGTTTTCGTCCACGACGTCGTCAGCTTCGACCGGCCCGAGATCGGGTGACTTTCGAACAGTTCCCGAGACCTCGAACTGATAATCTGTCTCATTACCCGAGCCCTGCACGACAAGCCAGTTCATAAGATTCGGATCCTCGTCGGTGCCGAGGAGTGCCGGATCAACCTGCTGGCCGTTGAGGTACACGCCAGCTTCCCCGTCGAATCTGAAATCCGTAATTTCGCCATCGAATCTGAGGGTCGTCGCCCCGTCGACGACGACGCCTTCCGCGGTGGAACCCGATATTTCGACCTCGTCGCTGTCGGAACCGTTTGGATCCGACGTGAGCTCACCATCCACCGTGAGTTCGTACCTGGAGGTCGTACCTGTTCCTACGATTGCGAGCCGCTCCGGAAGCCCGTAGTCGGCGGGATCGACGATCGCCCCATCAACGTACACGTCCGCCGGGCCCCCGATATTCATCGAGACGAGCGATCCGACGATCCGATAGGTGTCACCGCCCCATCGTGTGTCGTCGCCATCGTAACCGGCGACAACGCCCTCGACGGTGTAGGTTCCGTCGACGTTTTTCACGATCGCGTCGCCATCCGGATTCGAGGGATAATCGCCGTCTGTCGCGTGAGAGATTTCGCCGTCGACGGTGAACGTGTAGTCGAAGGCGTCGGCATCGACGTCCGCGATGATCTGGAGCGTCCGTTCCCCCTGGCTCGTGTACTCGTCAGGATCGATCACGTCACCGTTCAGGAGGATCGTCGCGGGACCTTCTTTGGAGAACGAAATCAGATCGCCAATAAATCTGTACGTATCGCCACCCCACTTTTTGTTCCCACCAGTGTGCCCAGCGACGACACCCTCGACGGTGTAAGTACCGTCGCCGTTATCGACAATCACGTCGCCATCCGGATTCGAGGGATAATCACCGTCCGTTTCGTAGTAGATTTCGCCTTCGACGGTGAATGTGTAGTCAAAGGCGTCGGCGTCGTCGTCCGCGATGATGCGCAAGAGGTGTTCGGTCCCATCGTCACCGGTTCCATCATCTTCCGTATCGTCGTCCGAGCCACTAACGAGTTCGGTAGCGTCGACCTGTTCGTCATTGACGAGCACCGTTGCGGGTCCTTCGAGCCGAAACTCGACGACTTCCCCGTCAAACCAGTACGAATCGCCACCCCACTGTTTGTCGTCTTCGTCGTATCCGGCGACGACTCCCTCGACAGTATAGGTGCCGTCGTCATTTTCGACGATTACGTCGGCATCCGGATTCGAGGGATAATCGCCGTCTGTCGCGTGTTCGACCCTCCCATCGACGGTGAACGTGTAGTCGAAGGTGTCGGCGTCGTCGTCCGCGATGATGCGCAGAGAGTCCGCTTCCTCTTCGAAGCCTCCGTCATCCGTTCCGTCGGTTGACGAGTCGGTGTCGTCGGGTTCTTCGTGGGATATATTAGAGGTGGACACATCGGCGTTTTCGAAGACGGTTGCCCGGCCGGAGACGTGGATCGTGGTATCTTCGATGGTAACGTCATCACAGTTTTCGATGTAGACCCCGTCAACATCCCCCTCAGGGGCGTAGATGGTGCAGTTCCGGATGGTCGAGCCGTCCCAATCGTCCCGAAAGACCAGCCCGGCTTCCCGGTATTGATCGGGGGCCGATACCGTGATTTCGCAGTTCTCGAAGAGCCAGTTGTGGGGTGGACTCGCGTCTGATTCCCGCTCGTCGATCCAGACCGTCTGGAGTTCGGTCTCGTTAACGATCCGGCAGTTGCGAAACACACCACCACCGGGGTTGGATTTGCCGTTGTTATTACACCGAATGAGTCCCCATCCGTCGGTCGGTTCCACGTTTCGACAGATGATATCGCAGCTGTCATACGTCGCCTGCGAATATCCGTGCCCCGTCGAGTCGAGCATTACGGCATTGGCTCCGTGTTCGTTCCATGCGCCGTCCCCCATCGGAAGGTGGTCGTCGTGATCGATTATCATCGTCGCCCCGGTTACCGAGGATCGCTTCGACGGATGGTCACCTGCGTGGATTCGGAGGTGTGCGAGGTGGCAGTTCTTGAAGAATCCACCCTTGACGGTCACGACGCCGTCCGGGTGTGTGGATCGCACCCCGTTGCTCCCAATCTGGTGGATCTCGATGTCCTCGAGTATCGTTTCGCCTGCGTGTTGTTCGCCATTTGTGTCCGTGGAGGGATAGAATCTAATCCCGGTAATTCCGGCGTGACCCGTCGCCCAACTGTGTCCGTTGACGTAGGAGCCATCTCGACCCATGACGGTCCGGACGACCCTGTTGACTCCATCGACATCCCGACAACCCGGGTCGAGGAGCTGTCCCGGCCGCTCGGTTCTTTCTGGGAGAAACCCCGCCCATTCGACGTCCCGAATCAAACCGTTGTCGTTGGTCCTGAGCCGGATTGCAATTAATTTATTATCACTATCCAACGTGAAATTATCCAGGAGGACATCCTCTCCGCCGTGTTGGTGGATGAACCAGTACGCGTTGTCGGCGTTCGGGAAGTGGAAGGTAACGTCATCTCGATTCTCTCCGAGGCCCTGGAGACCCCATCGACTGGTCGAACCGCGGATGACCATCTCGCTGTCGACCCGGTAATCGCCAGCCGGGAACTGAATCAACGTGCCCTCCTCGTAAGCACCGTTGAGTTTGTCGTCGATGGGCTTCGACCCGCTAGGATCCATTCCTAGATCGTCCACGGCGTTCACCACACGATCGAATGTCGCGTCGAAGTCCTCATCCGAAGATCCGGAGACGGGATCTCCGACAGCACCAGCCGTCATTAGTGCCCCTACCGCAACCGCTCCGTATTTGATGTACTCCCGCCGCTGGAGTAATGGGACAGTTCGGTTCTCGCTCCCGTCATTCGTCGAAGCTGGTCGCTCCGGCTTCCCTCCTCGAGCCTGCTTGTGTGCCATGCAAGTTGGTAATCAACGGATACCGTTATTAATGTTATGTTTATGATATATTTCCGATCTGATGAATATCTTTAAAATTTACCTTAAGGTTCGTGAGTGTTTGGTTCAACTGCCAGTTTTGGTTAGTCCCGTGTTAATCCTGGTTTAATTCGGTACTAATGCCGAGGACACCCCCGAAATATACACCTCTGTCACTCGATTCGACGCTGGGAGACGGCGTTGTGAGCCCCCGAAATGGATGCGTGCCGAAAACCGTGATCTGATCGACCGCTCGTATACAATATCCATAACAATATAGCAGTCAGAGGCACTGAAATCCATGCCCGGACTGTTCGGTGGAGATCAATCGGCACCGAGTCCCGAGACGATGGCAACAGCGACGTACCAGCGTCCGTTCAACGTCGAACGAATTCTCGAAACTCGCCCGTCGCTCGGAATCGTCCATCACGGAATGCGCGACCCCGGTGGATACGACTGGGTAAAGGGGGACGAGGTCACCGGAGCGATATACGGTACGCTGTTCGATCGCCCAGAGGGGTTCACCGCCGAACTAGTCGAAGAGATTCTCGCAGCACCGGATCGGGTTCTCCCGACGCTCGATGGATCCTTTGCGATTGCCTGTCTCGATCGAATCGAAAACCGATTCGTTCTCGCGACCGACAAACTCGGAACCCGTTCTATGTACTACACTCGAGACGGGAGCTTCGCATTCGGTTCGGAACTGACGAGCGTACTGACTGGCGTCGAGAACCCGACCATCGACATGCAATCGGTCGCAGATATTTTGACCATGATACACGTTTGGGGCGATCGAACGCTCGTCGAAGAGGTACAATCACTCAGACCAGCGAGCTACGTAATTTTCGAGGACAGCGAACGATCCGTCCACCAGTACTGGGGATTCACCTTCGACCCACGTGTCGACGACCGATACGTCCCCGACGTCGCCAGCGCATACACCGACGCGGTGACTGCATCACTCGAATCGGTATCGGGTACCCTCGGTATCTGGCTGTCCGGGGGCCTCGACAGTCGAATGCTGGTATCGGTTCTAGCGCGGACCGGCGTCGATTTCGATTCGTATACGTACGATCGCCCAACGGATCCCAGGTTCGATCCCTTCCGCGATGACATCGATATCGCGCGTTCCATTGCCGAAACAGTCGGCGTCTCACACGAGGTTCCGTCGTTTTCCCCCGAAACACTTATCGAACGACTTCCGGAACTCGTCGACGTTACCGATGGTCAGCTCGGTTGGAACACGATCGTGAATCTATCGCACGTGTTCGAGTTGGATATCGATGGTGCAACCGTGATCTACGAGGGACCACCACCCCTTATGAGCGGAGAAAAGGTCGGCGCACAACACCTCGGCCGGCACGAACATCCGGCTGACGTACTCAGCAAAATACACACGCGAGTCGACCAGAAACTGGTAAAGGACACGATCAACGCCGATGTCGAGCCCAAGGATACGTTCATCGATGAATCTCGTGCACTCTCTCAGACGGGTAGCGATGAGCGAATCACGGAGGTCACGCATCTCATGTACAACTCCCGAAAGCACTTCAGCGGCACCAATAAAGTGGCACGTGCGCGCGTCGGAACCCGAGTTCCCCTCGCGTCCAGCGAGCTCCTAGACCTGATCGGTCAAATGCCTCGAAACCTCCGTCGAAAATCGATCCCTTTCACAGGTGGACGTATCCCCCACGTTCCCTCGAAGATGAAACTCGCGTTGGTCCGAGAAATGGACGGTGAACTCTCCGATATTCCCTACAGTGCCACGCAGTTACCCCCGACGTACCCCCACGTCCTGCACGGCGCTGGGTTCGTCCTCAAAAGTGGGATCCAGTATGCAGTGGGAGGAACGACTGCTGGAGACTGGTATCGATCGAACGACGCGTTTCGCGAGTATCTGGACGAACTCCTCGACGACGCCGGGAAACGTGAGCTGTTCGACGCCGAGGTGATCGACGAGACCCGCCGTCAACACCTGAACGGCGAATCCGACCACATCGTCTATATATCCGGGGTCACGACCATCGAGCTTTTCCACAGGCACATACTCGACCGATGGATAGACGAAGACTCGACGGAAACGCTACCACGACCAATCCCGAGTGGATCCAACACCGCTTAACAGACGCTTTACCCGCCGAGCGGTTCCGAAGGTCACAGGTCCGCCAGAGGCGAGTCCCATGTACAGATAGGTCCGGGGAGCGTACGGATCGTAGCGGAGTGATCGAAAGAGGTATCGGAATGCTTCGCGGTATTGATCCGTTTCGAGTGCCGAAAACGCCAGCGAACGGGACAGAAGAGCGACAAATCGTCGTTCGGCGCGAGGGCCTCGTTTCACGCGGATAGCCGTTCTGTGACGTTCCAGTATCATGGGGTATGCGACGTCTCGGCGCTGCTCGAAATCGTCGGAGATCTGGTCGTGCTCGCCGCATGTACGAACCACGAGTGGTTCCGAAATCGCGGCGAAGTCACAGTGAAACGCGAGGCGGAACTGTATTTCCCAGTCCTGCCAACAGGGCAACCGTTCGTCGAGCGGGCCAGCCGTCTCGATGACGTCCGCCCGAACTGCGAACCGAGAGAACGAACCAACCAGCACCCCTTCGAGGAGGGCGCCGAGGGCGTCCTGTTCTATCGAGGGAAGTGCCTCGCCAATTTGGGTTCCGTACTCGTCAACCATGCGAACGCCTATCGTCACTACCCCCACGGACTGGCCACCGTCCACGAATGCATCGACGTACCGCTCGACCACGGTCGGCAACCATCGGTCATCGTCGTCGAGGAACGCAATAATATCGCCACTCGCCACATCGATTCCCGTATTACGCGCGGCATTCGCCCCACGGTTTTCCTCGTGTCGGAGACATTCCACCCGGTCGAACCGATCTGTGTCGATGTCGTCCAGGATAGGTTCGACCGGTTCGGGTGAGGCATCATCGATCACGATCAATTCGACGGGATCGTACGTCTGGTCGCCAATGCTACGAAGCGCTTGGCGCAAGAAATCGGGACGCCCGTGTGTTGGAACGACAACACTGACGAGAGGATTCATCCAGGTTTGAAGTCGACGTCGTCCCATTTAGTTATCGATCGCTTTTCGGGTTCGAGTGTTGATGCCCGCGATCGACATCCGCGGTGCATCCCGAAATGACGACGACTCCCTGATGAGTATTCGTCCGTGGTTTCTCGTCGTGTTGAACGGATTGACCAGGAGCTGGTTGTCCAGCGTAGCGAGAAACGCGTACGCGTTCGCGGTGGGAATGGACGGTACCGACTCACCGAGTGGAACGGTTCGGTCGAACGCAAACAACTCGTACCATGTCTTGTAGCCCGATCGCGCAGACGCGGCGAGGACTCGAACCCTCGAGTTCCCAGTAGTGGCGTCGGCTGGCCCGGTAGAATCGACACCGGTTGGAGACGCGGTCGAAAGAACGACCCAGGTCGTCCCGCCCGATCGAATCGATTTCGCATAAAAGACCGGGGCGTCGACGGTTCCGACTACTCGAGGGCTGGGCCGGTCGGTAACGAGTTCGGCGGGGCGATCGGGAATCTCCTCGCGGGGGAGCCGAAGAAGTTGAATGGCTGGAGCGTACGAACTGTCCATACCCCAGAGTACCGAATCAGGGGTGAATGCGAGTTCAACGGCCCGCCACTGTTGGCTCCCGGTGCCGACCGGATAGAAAGTTCCGTCCTCGAACCTCCCGATCGCACATTCCCCGTCACTATCACCGGTTGTTCCCCAGAGCGCGCCCGAGTACGGATCGTGAAACAGGCCGTGGAAGTGTCGAACGTTCGGACACCGTACGTACGTCGACCACTGCCGTCCATCGTCGCTGACGAGTAACCTTGCGTCCTCGTCTCCGAGGGGGTACTCGGCCAGATACACGCGCCCCTCGTGTCGACTGACCGCTGTGGGCAGGACACCCATCGGTCCGGACGATTCCGGAAAGTCGTGAACCAGCTCCCACGAACGACTGCCGTCGGTTGACAGGAACAGTTCACCTCCCGCAGTGGCCAACAGACCGTGTCTCCCGATCGGCCACAGATTCGCCGTCGTGATGAATCCCGCGACGTGACCGAGGAGCCGGTCCAGGACCGATCGATCCGTGATTCGGGCCAGCAAATCGGATCCCGGGATCGACCCGACAGGGGTAAATCCCTGGGTCGGATCCCACGTCCCGGTGGATAGCCCCCGCAATGCGTACACGCGACCGTTCTCGACGCCGCCGAGTTTCAGTCCTGTCATATTTACGGGTTGTACTCGATCAATCGATCTATCCGTCCGCGGAACTCCACCATCTGAATCACGAATCCACACCACTCGATTCACAAATTTTCGACGTCATTTCCAGTCATCCGCCGCCGGTCGGTGTATTCCCGATATAAAACAGGTCCAACTCACCGTTGTCCTGGACGTGGTGGGCCCCAGGTTGGTTTCCAACTGACTCGAGTGACCCTTTCGTGTACCGTAGCTCCCGGTAGGCGGTTACCTCTCGTTCCCTGTCGGCCTCGGACACTGCCAAATATCTGTCCTCGCCAGCCTCGCCAGTGAGAAGTGCCCCAAGTTCCTCGTCGTTTGCGGTGGCGGCTCCGGTGATCTCCGGCGGACGGTCATTGGCGGTTAACGCGTCGAACTCTCGACCGGGACCGTTTCGGATCCCGGACCACTGGACGTCTTCGGACCGGTGTTCGATCGCCGTTTCGTATCCATTCACGTGCTGGTCGCTCACGTGATGCGACGCCTTGTAGATGTATGGCGACTGGAACACCGTCAAGAGCGATAATGCCAGTGCAACTGACAGCAAACCGACCGCCATCAGTTTTGCCCAGGTTCGAACCCGTTTGCTCGATAGAACACCGCCCCCGCGTCTCTTCTGTCGAATTCCAGCAATTGTATCGCCTAATAGCGTTCCACCGACCCGGTGTATCGTAATCGCACCGAGCACGGCCACGAACACCATCACGAATCCAGTGTGTCGAAAGAACAGATGGGAGATCGGGCCCATGTAGTGCGCCAGAATGAACGGGCCGAGGACGAGTCCCGCAGCGCCGAAGTACCGAATGACCGACCGGGTTCGGGGATCGATACCACTCATCGGGCCGTACTGTGCTCTGACGACGATTAAGAACGCTAAGGCGGCGTACACCGCTGGCACCAGAAAGAGCTTCGCAAACAGTTCCCAGATCGAGACGTCGATGGTTTCTGCCGACTCTGTCTGGCTTCCGACCGTCTCTCCGGGGTCCGCAATGCCAAGTATCACGTCTTGTACCGACGTCAGGACCCGACCACCCACGTAGAACACGTTATCGAACTGGGCGGCCCACACGACCCAGCAAAGCGCCATAAAGAGGAACAATCCGTAGACGTGACGAAGATTCGAAACGAAGTGATAGTCCCGGTTCCGGTAGATCAAATGCAATCCAACCAAGACCCCAAGCATGATGACGACGTTGAGCGCCAACTGCGGGTGGATGAACACCAACGCGAGCCCCAGGATGGCGAGCACGACGTTCCACGCCCCCACGGACACAAAACCCGTGGAGCGTTTCGGCTCGCTAACGAGGTGTTTGACGAGTGCGAAAAGAAAGACCGGAAAGAACAGCGTCGCCAACGAGTACGTGTGAAATTGCAGCCCGTTACTGATAGTATTTATCGGCAGCAGCATGAAACCAGAGAACGCTGCGATAGCGGTAACGCGTCGGTTGGGGACGAGGGCACGGGCTATCAGTGGAATCGACAGGGTGAACAGTGCAAGCGCGAGGGCCGCGAACACGATCAACCCGCGCTCGAGGGGAACACCGCTGGCTTCCGCCAACAGGGCCGAGGTGCTGTGACTACCGGGATAGAACAAATCCGTGAAGGTCATGCGCCCGGTCAAGAGGTCGTCGGCCCACCCGAGGTGTGTCAACGAATCGGCGAGCCCAAAGAATCGGTAACTCCGGATCACCGGTAGCGAACCAACGGCCACTGTCGCCAACAAACCCAAAAGAATCGCGAGGCCTGCGATACGATCGCGACTTGACATCGCGACGGCGAACCCGGCCGCCACGAACGCGAACGAAATACCGATCCAAAAGCCACCGGGTGTCCCCGTGTACAACGAGACCTCGTATCCGGTCGCCGGAGATTGCCACGCGATCGTCGTGCCGATAGCAAACGCAAGAAAGCCGACCGCGAGTACCACCTTGCGATACGTATCTCGCCGATCTACGCGTCCGTATCCGACCTGAATCCCGCTCATTCAAACGATAATACCGTCGGGTCACATTTGTTACCGGCTTCATAACGGGGTCTTCCGGACGGGGACGTGACCCGCTACGTGCCTGAATTCGACACACGAACCTCGCGATCGATTACGTCCGCCGTCCCCATGTACTCGGTGAGAGCGACGCACATCCAGGCCTGACTCCAGCGCATGTACGGGGTCGTATCGTTCAGCACTCGACCGATCCGTCGGTAAAAGTATCCGTCCGGGTCGAACATGTTGCCGATTGTCCACCGGAGAACTCGACCAGCGAGTTCGCTATCTACGCCGTCATCACCGACGGTGAACGTAATGATTGCCTGTGCGGCTGCGTGAATGTCGTAGGGATACGACTGGTTGTGCTCGAACTTGGGTGCTCCATCGGGTTCGAAATGTACGTTCCGGTGGAACTGTATCCCACGCTCGTAGGCCTCTCGTGCGGGGTGTGAACGCGATCGATCCACAGCATAGTCGTGGAGACTTTCGAGAACGAATCCGGTGTGAAAGTTATCGTGGTCGATGTGTGATTCCGACCTAGGGACTGCGTAGTACCATCCTCCTTCCGGAGTCTGCATCTCGACTACGAATTCGAAGAGTTCTCTCGCCCGCTCGAGATACCGATCGTTGCCGGTTTCCTCGCCGACGTGACGAAGGTAATCGGCCGCGAGTGCATTCGCATTCACGACAACGTATGAATCGTACGGCGTGTACGCGAGAACGTCGAATCCGTCGACCCGTTCTTCGTTCATATCGGAAAGCAGGAATTCCGCCGCGCCCGAGGCTAACTCAAGAGACCGTTCGGTACCGGTCAGACGGTAGTGGTGGAGAAAAGACCGAGCGCAGAAAATCGTGACGACCCCGCATGGATGGTCTGCCGGGAGAAAGAACTTGTTCGAATTCTGCCAATCGAAGTTGTATCCCCAGGACGGTCGCTCGAACGCCGGTGACTGGTTCGTTGCGAGCCACTCGAGAAGCGTCTCCGCCTCGTCGAGATACGATCGATTTCCCGTTTGTTCGTACCGATTCAGGTATGCTCGAGCAAACAGCCCGATACCCTTAGGATTGCGCTGTCGAGGAACTCCGAGGTGTGGTCGGAGATTCACCGGAGCGGCGCGAACGCCGTGTATCGCAACCAGTCTCGGGATCCAACCGTGGGCGAGTTTCGAAAGTATCGGACTGTTCAGCCCGTCGTAGGGATCGTATCCGGCGTACTCCCGTTCGCGAGCCCACTCGAGCGACTGGTCACACAGTGCGGGAATATCTACGTTTTCGACGTCGACGTGTTCCCCGGACAAATCGTCCGTCACGTGGGTAGCTCCATAGGCGGCCGGCCGTTACGGACGACCCATCGAATCGTCCTTGGAGGGGTCAGGGCTCCGGCGGGAAATTGAAGACGCCACCTTTGTCCGGCTGTCGTTCTTCCACTCATTACAGGCACCACCGGTGGTCAAAAAGTAAGTTATAGACCGACTTCCACCCGATATGGATGCGTCACCTGTTGGACGCTTCTACGGGGTGGACTCCATCATCCAGGCGTTGGGCTGCCGAAGGCTTCCCATCTGGATTTTCTATCAACTCGAGAATGGTGTCGGCGACCTCGTCACGCACCTGGATCGATCGGTCGAGATCCGGCATTACCTCCGAAGCAGCCACTGACAGGAGATGCGAGACGATTTCGTCAGAATTTCGCGAATGGAGCATCATTCCGTTTTCAACCATCTCTCTGTCGACCGACAGCAGCGGACCGGGGAAGAAGGAAACCGCGGGTTTTCCCATGCAGGCTGCCTCGCGTGCCATCGTTCCAGATCCCGTCAGCACGCCTTCGGAGTGCCAGGCAAGTTGGAGCCCATCGAGTGGCGTCTCGGGTACGTATACCCGATTCGAACGATACGGATCGGCGTGCGGCCGGTCCCCCGGCCGTCTCGGGAGGTACACAACGTTCATCCCAGCCCGATATAACGACTCCAGCACGTCGGGAACCATCGAAGAACCCTCGTCGACGTACGCAGCCCCGAGCGCTTCGGGACGAACGACGACGTACGATTCGAATGGAAGGGTCTCGGTGAAGGTCTCGTCCGGTTCGAAACCTGCGATGTAGATGTCCTCCTTGTAGCCGTCGTACGTGTAGATCCGATCCGGATCGGCACCCCACTTCGTCAGTTCCGAAAGCTGGAACGCGGACGGAACGACGTGCTGGTCCGCTACCGCGCGAAACCGACAGAACAACCGCTCGACCAGTGGTGCATCGACGTACGCCGTCATGTCGTTGTCGGTGAAATGAATCGACCGTATTCCACGAGCTCGCGAGGCGAGTACGCACATCGAATTCCGTGCCGACAACGACACGTCCGCGGAGGGGGCTCGAACGGCCAGCTCGAGCGTTCGAAGCGGCACCCCCATCGTGCGGAGTAACGTGTTGTCGAAATCACGACCGATAACGTCGAACTCGAATCCGGTCTGTCGAGCGAGGTCGATGGTTTCGGTTTTGCGGCGTACCGTCGTCTCGAACTCGACACCATAGATTTGGTTGATCAACCCACGGAAAAAGAATGGATGTGACGGACTCGCGAGATCCAGCCAGGCAGTCGTCGACGGAGTCATATTACACCCGCCTCACGGTGAACCCAGCTCGACGCCACCGTTCGGTATCCAACATCGCCTTCGTATCTATCACCGTTCGTCGCGCCATTCGGTCACCGAGTGGTTCGGGATCCAGGCTCTCGAATTCGTCATGGTCGGTCGCAATCACGAGGGCATCGGTGTCGGTCGTCGCCGATTCGAGATCGTGGAGATCGAGCGTTGGATCGACCACATGAGGATCGTGAACGACGACCTCCGGCGCGTCAATTCTTCCACCGTCGACTGCTGGTACCGAACGCTCGAGCCCGTGTTGGAGTTCACGTGCCATCCGCAGCCCTGGGCTGTTTCGTGTGTCACCCACGTTTCCTTTGTACGCCGCGCCGAGAATTGCTATCCGTCTCTCGGCGAGTGTGCCGAGTTCTTCTGAGAGCAGATCGATGACGTATCCCGTCATTCCATCGTTTACGGCCCGGGCCGTCGCGATTAACTCGAGTTCCTGTGACGTCTCTCCCAGGAACCACGGATCGACAGGTAGACAATGTCCGCCAACCCCGGGTCCGGGTTCGAGAATGTCGACTCTGGGATGGGCGTTTGCCATTGCTATCGCTTCCCGGGAGTCGATGTCGTACTCGGCGGCGAGTTTGGCAATCTCGTTTGCGAGTGCGATATTCACATCGCGAAACGTGTTCTGGACGAGCTTGACGAATTCCGCTGTTGTCGGATCCGACGTGGTGTGAATTTCCCCATCGACGAAGGATTCGTAGAGACGGACGGCCGATTCGGTCGAAATTCCGTTGACCCCGCCGACGATTCGGTCGTTCGTTCGAAGTTCGGAGACGATGTCCCCGGGGAGTACCGTTTCCGGGCAATACACCAGAGCGAAATCTTCCCCAGCAACCAGCCCTGATTTCTCGAGAATTCCCCGGACGTTCGTCGACGTGGTTCCGGGCGGGACCGTCGATTCCAGAATGATCGTATCCCGTTTTCGAAGCACCGGAACCACTGCATCGGCAGCCGCCTCGACATAGCTCAGGTCGGCGGCTTTCTCGACATCGTCGAATGGCGTCGGCACACAGATCACGTGATAGTTTGCTGAAACAACGTCATCAACGATTTCCAACTGCCCTGATTCGAGTGCCTGCGTAACGAACGCACGGAGTCCAGGCTCGTCGAAACTGGCCTCGCCGTCACGGAGATTCGATGTGATGGCCGGATCGATGTCGTATCCGTACACGTCGTGATCGTAGTTTGCGAGCATCGCAGCGGTCGGGAGTCCGATGTATCCGAGGCCATGAACACAGACCGAACTCATTGTTCGATCCACCCCGTGGTCGCCATGAATTCGTCCAAAATCCGAATGGATGCCGACCCGTCCCCGAACGGATTGGTCCAGTTGGTATCGGCCCGTATCATTCGATCGACGTTCCGACGGATCGAGTCCGGGTTGGTGGAACTCAGTCGATTCGCCCCGACGTCTATAGTCTCCGGTCGTTCGGTATTATCTCTCATTGTTACACATGGAACGTTGAGGACGCAGGCTTCCTCCTGGACCCCACCCGAGTCGGTCAAAATTAGCTCTGCCTCAGATTCGAGCCTGAGGAAGTCCAGGTAATCGAGTGGCTCGATCGTGCGGATGCGCGATGGAACCTGGATTCCGAAGTGATCTAGCCGTTTCTCGGCTCGCGGGTGGATCGGATAAATCACCTCCACGTTGTGATCGGTCGCCGCGGTATCCACACCAGCGAGAATATCTCTGAAACGGGATTCGTCGTCGACGTTCTCCTCTCGGTGTGCAGTCATCAAGAAGAAGTTGCGTCCACGCAACCCCAGATCAGAACGGATGGTACTCTTTCGATGGGCAATATCGCGATGTCGATGCAGCGAATCGACGACCGTGTTTCCCGTCACCGTGATACGATCGGTCGGAATACCCTCCTCGAGGAGATACTCCTTGCTCCGCGACGTCGGTGCAAACAGGTAATCTGCAATGTGATCGGCCACGATTCGATTCATCTCCTCTGGCATGTCGCGGTCGAAACTCCTGAGTCCGGCTTCGACGTGTCCGAGTTGCGCATCGAGTTTGCTCGTAGCCAGCGCTCCAGCAAGGACGCTATTCGTATCGCCCTGTACGAGGACCACGTCCGGAGATTCTCGCTGCAGAACGCGTTCTATCTCGATCAACATCCGGCCCGTCTGTTCGCCGTGCGATCCCGATCCGACAGCCAGATTGTAGTCCGGTTCGGGGAGGTCGAGCTGCTCGAAGAACACCGAATCGAGATTTTCGGAGTAGTGCTGGCCGGTATGGATCACCGTGTGATCGATATCCGAACGAAGACACTCCTGGATGACCGGGGCGAGCTTGATTATCTCCGGCCTGGTCCCGAGGATAATCCCGACGGAATCACTCACGATTCGTCACCCGTGGTAACGGTCGTCCGCTCGATCCGCCCACCGTCGTGCACTGCCTCGACAGACTGTTGACCCGTCGGGGATCGATCGCCATCGTCCGGGACCGTTCGCATCCCCGGGTGACCGTACTGCTGGACCAGTCCCTCGTTTTCCTTGACGTCGAACCAGAGTCCCAATATCACGAGCAAGCCGCCGATCAGGACCACAATGAACGACGTCATACTCCCCAGAAACCCGTCCACGGCCGGAGAACGAATTGCGTAGAGTCCCCCAAGGGCACCGACGGTAACGGCGAACGTCCCAACTCCATAACACGCGACGAGCGGATGAAACCGGCGGACCAGATACGACTGCACGATTCTGTCGATGAACCCGCGAAAGAGGAGCACTGACAGGCCAGGAATGAATGTGGAATATCTGATACCACTCGTTTCGTCGCCGTACACCGCGCGGTGGGCCACGTCAGCGATCGGTTCGTCGTTGACGTTGAGCGAAATCAGCAGGTGATTGAGGAATCCGTAACTGTCGTAGAGTCGATCGAAGGGCACCGTCCGCAATCCGTTGAGCGAAATGGCAGTGTACCCGTTCTGTGGATCGGCTAGTTGCCAGTATCCGCTGGAAATTCGCGTTAACATTGTGAGTATCGAATTGCCAAAAAGTCTCCATTTCGACATTTGCTCCCGATCCTGCCTGAAGAAGAGCCGATTGCCCTTTGCGTACGTAACCTCACCGGTGACGACTGGCTCGATAATGCGTTCGAGGTCGTCGGGGTCCATCTGTCCGTCTCCGTCCATCACGACAGTCACGTCCATCTCGTCCGAAAGCGCGAGCGCATATCCCGTTTTGACGGCTCCCCCCGCTCCCTGGTTCTCCTCGTGTTTGACCGGTACCACCCGGGAGGTTCGTTCGACGCCTCCATCGGCTATCGAGCGTTCGACTTTCTTCTCCTCGGTCTGTGTAACACACCGGTTGATGTTCTTCCACGTTTGGTCAGTCGACGCATCATCGATGGCGTAGACCCGATCCACGAACGACGGAAGGGTCTGTATCACGTTCTCGATATTTTCCTCCTCGTTGTAGGCCGGGACGACGACCCCGATTGTTTGACCCTCGTACATAGGGTTCACCACCTCCAGAGAGACGCACGTGAGCGCACGGTGCGAGCCATTTCTGGTCGATTTTCGTAGTTTTCCGTTTTTGAACGGTTTCCGAAGTCGCCCGTTTCACGTCGGTTTCGGAAGTCGTCGCACCGGGATCGTTGGTGGATAAGTGAAATCTCATTGACCCGTTCATCAACGGTGCAATATCGACTCCGCCGCGTGCTGCGTTCCGCCACACCGTCGTCAAACCGTGTCGTCTCGTTGGCGACATCGGCGGCGGTCCGTGTGGTCTCGTCGTGGGCTGAGGGAGGCACATGTGATTCAAATAGGCTATCAGTCTTTGTTATAGAGCGCTTCACCACTCCCTACAGGAACCATCCCGATCCATCGGGGTTGCCTCGAGTGTGTTCCCGCCACGAACACCTAACGTGGTCGTTACGCGGCTGTCAGTTCGATGCTATAAGGAGGCTAACCCACAGTCACCCAGACGTGAACCGACCGGTAGGCCGACTCGCGATCGGGCTCACCCGTCGGTTGGTCGAGGAACAACAGAAAGGTCAATCGGATGTCGTCGCCCTCCATCGACGGGGTGACGGTGCGGCGTTCGATCGTCGAGTCCCCCGGTTCGACCAGGACCGAGAACGTGCCGGCCTCTTCAACTTCCGTAACGGTGCCGTCGTCTACCCGTTCGAACTGAGCGACGACCACGTAGTTCATCATTTCACCCTCGTTGTTCTCGAAGAAAAGATCGAATTCGGTCTGTTGGTTCAGGGCCAGATTAGTCTCATACCCTGACGTAACGAACTCTCCGCCATCCGTGGTCCCGACCGAAAATTCGGTGAATGAGGCACCCTGTTGCGGCATGGCAAACGCGATCCCGAGTACCCCGATTGCAACGAGGATACTGCCGGCGAGGACGATGTTGATCACAACTTCGCGCCGAGGTCCATCGACCGTCGCGCTCCGTACCTCGTCGACCCATCTCCCGAGAGGTACGGAAAATCGTTCGTGCTCCGGGAGGCGCGCTCGCCGAAGGCCACCGACCACCGACAGCAGGAGGACGACCCCTGCAAGGGCCGGTACAATCGGTCCCATAATCGTGCCGATCATCACCGAGAACACGAACGCGAACACGGGCAAGAGGCCGAGGCTCAATCCCACGGAGAGACCCGCTCGTTCGATGCCATCGAGATGAGTCACCGAGCGACCGTGTCCCAGCGAACCCCCGATACCGGGAGTGGATCCACCCGGAAACAGAACCGTGCTCAGGGCATATCCCGGTATGAAACTCAGAAGCGGCAACACGAGAACGAACCGAACGGATGGAGGAATCGAAAACGGGGTCACCAGTACGACGGCGGTGACGTACGCGATTACGGCTGTCACGTCCCACGAAAATATTTCATCGATTGATACGCTCATGTTAGTTATGGTATAATTCGACATAGTTTGTGTCAGTCAGTTTCGGCGCCCGTTTTACCCGGAGTCGGAGGGGTCGAATCTGATTCGTACCGAAATACGTCCCGGGTTGTTGCTGCGATTCGATCCCACTCCAGCTGATCGGCCTTCAATCGATTACGGTTACCCATGTTTTCGAGTTCACGAGGGTCTGCCACCGCTCTCGAGAGTGCCGAACGAAGAGCGTTTCGTGCCGTTGGGTCGTACAGAATTCCTCCATCGTCTCCCACGAGTTCCGGGAGGCAGCCGATAGCGGGAGCGATCACTCCACGGCCGAACGTCATTGCGAGCACAGCACTCCCGGACGTTAGAATCCTTTCGAAGGGTAACACGACGGCATCCGCTGCGTTGAGATAGATGTGAACATCATCGTCGGGGACGAATTCGAGGACCGTCCGGACCCGGTCGTCGTTCTCGGAGCTCCGACGGACGTCCGCCGCCATCGACTCGTCGCACGGGTTGCCGACGATCAGTAACCGCGCCCGTTCGTCTTCGATCGTCCGAAACGTCTCTATCAATTCCGGGACGTTCTTGTACGGTCGGATCTGGCCGAAATACAACAATACCGTCGAATCAGTTGCCAAATCGAGTGTGCGGCGTGCATCCGATTGGGTGATCTCGTCGGTGTACATTCCGTCGTAATTCCCGTGAGGGACAACCCGGATCCGATCGGCCGTCCGCTCGGGGAGCCGATATGTGGTACGTACCGTTTCCGCGGCACGCGCACAATGGACGATCATCCGATCCATAAGCCGGGCCACCACGTGCCTAATCACACCCTCGATCCGAGGCGCGTGGCGTTCGTGATCCGACAGGTTGTGGATCGTCCACACCGTACAGACACCCAGGGCCCTCAGGACGATGACTTCGAGGATTAATCGAATGCCGAGTAGGGTTACTAGAACGGACTTGAACCGGCGTTCCGTGATAAAGAAATTATCAAGCCAGTGGAGGTGTACCACGTCCGGCAACCCATGTCGAAGACAGCCCGAGAGCAACGGAAGCACTCCGATCGCCGATACCGGGGTGACGTCGACGTTTCGGGCTTCCAATGCGTCTATCAATCGTGTCTGATACGGATTCCATTCCGAAAAATCAGGGCACATTAACACGGTACACACATCGTCGGAGATGTCATTCATAGCAGGCTATGGAAGCGTGATAAGGGAGGTAACAGCGGACCTGCCACTGGTTAGAGACATAAAACCTGCTGTGACCGAGTTCGAGTAGTACTCGAAACGGTTTCTGTTGAGGAGCCACCCGACTCCGGTCGATCCGTCCCACGGCGTGGAATAGCTATCGTGTGCGCTCGAACACGACGAACTCGGTCGAAAATTCTGATTCCGTGCGCGGATATCGGACATGGTTGACATACTCCCCGTTGCTATCATAGTTAGCCGCCTGATAAGGAACGCACTCGGTGGTCATTTGCTGTGAGAAATGCGACCAGTACACGCGAGATGTCATCTCTCGAGTTCCTAAAGAGACCCCGCGGAAAAACCCGCAGTGCTGGCACACAAGCAGGATTACCGTTGGGGTCCACTATTAATACTCTATACAGAAACATAAACCTACTGACGGCAATTTCGTCGGTTCCCCCCTAACAGTAGTTGGCAATACGACTCAGATTTATATGCAGAAACGACTAATCACGCCCTGGAACGTCAGCCTATACGTTCCAGCGTGAATAAAGAAGATCGCATTGCCAACAACTGCTAACCGGACAGGAAGAAATTCGTTCGTCGGTTATTCATCCTCGTCTACGGGTGCGGCGTCCTCACCGTTTGCCACCCCATCGGTATCGTCGGCGAAATCCGCATTTGTTTCCGACTCGAGGAACCCCTCGACGCCGGGAAGGGCTGCGACTTCCGGATGGATTCCCTCGTCCGATGCCTCAGCTATTCGACGTTCGAATGCATCCAATGTGCTATACTCTCGGACTGTCAATACCCGCTCGTCTTCGGTAGCAAAGACGACCTCTACCGTACCGTCGGCGTATCGATACTGCTTACCCTTCGGCGGCTTTGCGTCTTCACGATCGGTCATTGTATGGTCGATATTTCAGTACTCCCAGTCATGGAAGCGAGGGGCAGCCGAAATCGTTTCCGGGTTGCCGAAGTCCGTTCCTGGTAAGCCACGATGACACGGTCAGTCGAGGGGGCCGGTTTCGGCGTCACGACTCTATGGTTACTGGCGTCGTTCGAGGTGTTCATATTTGGTTACTGATTCCCCGACACCGAGGTGTACGTGGCGTGGCCCAATCCTGAATCAAATTCACTACGGGATACTTCATCGAATCACTATGTCGACCCCTCCTCATAGTTAGTAAGTGCCAATACCCGACCAAGATGCGACATCGATTTCCTCGATTATCACGCATCGAAGATTCGGGTTCAATATCGGTACACGTGTTATTTCGGGGAATTCCCACTGGTCCCGTTGAAAAGTTACCACATCCCCAAACTCGAGTTTCACCACGAAACGGACAGCGGTTTGTGCCGCGCTCGACGTCAAATTCCCGGGAGAATTCACGGAAATACCGTCGGTCAAATGGAAGGAGCTTCAGGGCCAATCCGAGAATGAATGTGTCGGACCGGTGCTTCGTTCGACGAAATAATGGGCCACCGAGACGACGACGAGCGAACCCACCACGAAAATAGTGACGGCCGTCGGCGTGACATACGGAAAACCGAGCGGAAGCAGGGCCAAAAGCACCATACTTACCGCGGCAAGGCCCGGGTAATACAATTGCCATGGGTGGGACGAGCCCGTCGAGTCATTCGGTCTAGACACCAGTCGAGATACGTCGTCGAGTCGATCGGTGGAAAAGACCCGTGTCCGATCGCTGTCGTACGTAATGAGACCGTATTCTTCGAGTTTCGGAACGTGAGTTTGATACAGTGAGATATACACGCGCTTTCGTTCCCGTTCGGACACTTCCGATAGTTCGATATCGTTTTCCCAAGCAGCGATACGTCGGGCAAGCTCTGACAGGTCGGCGTCCCCGTTTTGATCCTGCAGATAGAACACCAGACGACGCCGTCTGTCACTACTGAGAATCTCGAAGAGATCGTCCCGCGAAAGTTTAGATGGTGTCGAATTCACTGGGTATCGCCCGTGACATTCGGGTAGTCACGTCGAACCAATCACCAACAATCACTTTCGTTATACTGTCGATACCGGTGGGATAGCTCGTGGAGACCGACAGCACCACGGTTGATTCGTACGGTCCATAAGGAATCTCGTCTCGAACGAGATTTCGGGGCAGCGATCGCACAGCCGAGTTACCCCACAACGTTCCATCAACGGTTCAACAGGATCAATAGCGTCTCGATAACTATGTATTATGTCTCCCATTTGTTCATTGGATCCCGATTGGTATCAGGTGACTGCCCACCAATCCCCCCCCCCGAATCCGTCGGGATCCATTTTCGTATCTTTTCGGCGAAGGTGGCGTATTCGACAGCAACGAATCGATCCCCACCATTCATCGTCCCGTTCTTCCCAAACACTTCGAATCCATACGTCCGCGGTCCATTAGTCCGGTTGTTGACGGAGCCAACATTTTTAAATCAGGGCCAAAACCATTATAAAGGCCTGTCATCACTACCCGAACGTTCACAGGCAGGGAGTGACCGACCTTCGAAGACTACAGATCGTGAGACTCTACGTATGAGTGGAATTCCGGGGGAGGGGGTGGACTCGTTCGACGATGTCGAATCGGATTCGGCACGTGGCGAACCCGCATCGACGACACCAAGTGACGACGTTGTTTTCGAAATCCTGACTAACAGTCGACGACGCGCGGTATTGCAATATCTCGACGAAACGTCCGGCGGCGCAACAAAAGGTGAACTCGCCGACTACGTCGCGGCCATGGAGAACGACAAATCGATCTCCGAGTTGCGATCGCAAGAACGTAAGAGAGTCTACGTGAGCCTCTACCAGTTTCACCTGCCAAAAATGACTGATGCGGGTGTCATTCGAATCGAAAACGATCGCACGATTCGGCTGGCCGACGGGGCCGATAGATGTATGGAACATCTCGAGGAATCTGCGGCGGATCGCCGCTGGTATCGCTACTATCTGGTAGTGTCATTCGCTTGGATTTTCGCGTACGTTTCCGGTATGGTATCGAATTCGAATCTGTGGCTTGGCCTCATAATCGGCGGATTCGTCATGGTTTCAGTCCTCCATTGGCTCGAGAGTACGACGACGTATCTGGACAACGTCCAAGACGCCATCACACGACTGCGATGATGGTGAGGTTGTATCCCGCCGCGACGAACGATACGCAGGCGAGTGGCGCATACCCTAAAAGCCGTACGGACAGTGGCGAGACCTTTGTTTTCCGGCATATTTCGGCCGCCGTTTCGGTTATCGCAACGACCGCGCCGACGACGGCGATTGAAAGGAGAAGTAATCCTGGAATGGTGCCGAGTGCGTCTATTGCGGCTACGGCTATGGGATTTACCTCGACAACCCCGGGGAGCGAAAGTCCGACAATTGTCACGAGCAGGTCCGATAGCTGAGCTACACCGACCACGCTAATTCCCACGACGCGCTGTAGACGATATCGCGAGCGATCTCCAGCACCCATCCATCGGACCTCCGACGCGCTGGAGAGGAACTTCGAACTAACACCCGATTGCGACCGTCCTGGCATCGACAGAGCTACCGGCCAATCCAGGATTGTAATGGCCCTAGTACGACAAATAAGCCGATCCTACGAACCGAACACGTCGCTATCAGGCCTCCTTCGACGGAAACTGTCTAGAATAGGGACGGATTAACAAAGTCGTAGAGCAGCACCGGACCAGTTATGCTGCAAAATCGAAATGCAACGAGTTCGGGACGACGGTGCAAACGGTGTCGAACGGTGGTAACTCCGAAATTCATCCGGATTTTCGGAAGTGACGGAGAGGTTCACGGCTGTCCGGAATGTATGACCTCGGAGCAGTTGTTCAACGGAAAAGCCGCCGTTGGCGGGACCGAGTAGTCGGGTCTCGATGAATCCATGGCTCTCACGGAGAGGGGAAGTAAGACCTCGGATCCACCGACTTTCTGGAGTGGAGACCTTCCAAATCGTAACCGACTGGTATCGCTTCCCGAGCTGGGCCAAAAGACATCGTGACTTCTCCCATGACTAAAGTCGTGTGCATTCTCCTCGATTTTCTGTAAAGCACCCACTTGCCCTACCAAATTAACTGTAAATTCTGACCGTTAGGTTGTTCCCCACCCCAATTTCAGATCGGCTACCGGGACTGGACCCGATCGAGGTGAGAATGTGAGACCTCAACGGTAGGCGACCAACCAGTATGGGTTGGAAGTTGATGGTTTGGAAGGCGATACGACCTGCACAGACCAGTGGGTGCTTACGACGCAGCGTGACCGGCGCTCCGACGTCGAAGGGCGATAACGATACTGACGGCGAGTCCGAGGACGAGCAGGATTCGTGATTTCTTCATTCCAAGTGAACCAACCACGAGGGAAGACATTAGAATGGAGTCACTACCATGCGTTATTCTCAGCTTATGGATCCTCACCGGCCGATGGAAGGAGAGTCGTTGGATTCGCTCGATCTTGCTCCTCCACCACCCCTACTCATTTCTCCCCGCCTCCCGCTCATATCGACTTTCTTTCTGCTCGCACTAGAATGAACCTGCCTTTCTGACCCAGCAAAAGTCTGACTCAATCCGTCGCCCCAGAGACGTGTTCGAAGGTAATCGCCATCACGGTCCACAATGTGAACCACAGGAACAGAAAACTCGCCACGATGGCCGTCGTCGACAAAATCTCG